>JAYUBD010000223.1:0-1999 GCA_043740995.1 Caulobacteraceae bacterium
TTATTTCAGGCCGTTGGTATGCGCGCGGGGTTGGCGGGGCGGCCGCGCGCCAAATCAAGACTCATACCAACCGCCGTTGACCCATTCTTCATGGGTCAATATTAAGGGCGGTTGGTATGAGCTAAAGCTCTACGCGCGTGACTCTGTCACGATGCTTGCACCACCCGAGTACAAAGCACTGCATCCGATCGGCGCCGCCCCTGTCATCAGCGACGGCGACATCACCCTCGCCGAGTCCGGCGCCATCATGGAGTATATTCTCGCCAGATACGGCAACGGTCGCCTCGCGCCGCCCCCGAACCACCCCGACTTCGCCCCCTATCTGTATTGGTTCCACTTCGCTAACGGAACCCTCCAGCCCAGCATGGGGCGAAACATGATCCTGCGCCGACTGAACCTGCCGGCAGACAATCCCGTGCTTCTCGCCATGAAGGAACGGCTGGAACGCGCATTCAACCTGGTCGAGGACCGCCTGGGCAAGGCCGCCCACTTCGCCGGCGCCGAGTTCACCGCCGCGGACATCATCATGGTCTTTTCGCTGACCACCATGCGCTATTTCCTGCCGCTCGATCTTTCCCCCTATCACAACATCCTCGCCTACCTCGCCCGCATCAGCCAGCGCCCGGCCCATCGGACGGCGATGCAAAAGAGCGACCCCGGCATGGCTCTGCTCCTGACCTGACCGATCCCGCCGAAGCCCACGATCGGGCATTGCGATGGGCCCTGAACTTACGTACCTTCCGAGCGATCCCACCGAGACAAATGAGCCGCCAATGCCCGATCTTTTCAGTCCCTACACCCTCAAAGGCGTGACGCTGCGCAACCGCATCGCGATGTCACCCATGACCATGTATCGGTCGGTCGACGGCAAGATGTCCGATTTCCACGTCATGCTGATGGGCTCCCGCGCCGCCGGCGGCTTCGGCCTGGTCTTCCCCGAACAAATCGCCATCACACCCGATGGCCGCACCGGCACTCATTGCGCCGGCATCTACAACGATGACCAGATCGAGGGCCTGTCCCGCGTCACCGCCATCATCAAGGACATGGGCGCCGTCCCCGCCATCCAGCTCGGTCACACCGGCCGCAAGGGCAGCGAGATGAAGCCGTGGGACGGCAAGCTGCAACTGCCGCCCGACCACCCGGATGGCTGGCAGGTGCGTGGCCCATCCGCCATCACCTACGGCGGCCGCTACACCTATCCCGTCCACGCGCTCACCATCGAAGAGATCAAGGACATCCACCGCGCCTACGCCGACGCTGCTCGGCGTGCCCTCGAAGCCGGCTTCCAGTGGCTGGAAATGCACTTCGCTCATGGCTACCTCGGCGCCAGCTTCTTCTCGCCCCTCGCCAACCAACGCACCGACGAATACGGCGGCAACCTCGAAAATCGCCTCCGCTTCCATCGCGAGGCATTGGATGCAGTCCGAGCGGTCTGGCCCGAACGTCTCCCGCTGACCATGCGACTCGGCTCTGACGATTTCAACGAGGATGGCGTGCAGTTCGACGACGCCGTCTGGGCGGTGGGGGTTTTAAAGAATCACGGTCTCGACTTCGCCGATCTGAGCCTCGGGATGAACACCGATGCCATGAAGGACGTGCCATTCAATGAGGTGGCCTTCATGATCGAGCGCGGGAACCGTGTCCGGCGCGAGGTCGGCATTCCCGTGGGCGTCAGCTGGAACCTCGGCCTGCCCGCGGTGGCCGATCGGGTCATCCGGCAGGAACTGATCGACTTGGTGTTCCTAGGCCGGCCCGCCCTGTCGAACCCGCACTGGCCTGTCTGGGCCGCAAGAGAATTGGCCCACAACGATCCATTCTCGTTGATCCCGCAGGACTGGTCATGGTGGTTGCGCAACCGGCCCGGTCCAGAAGGGTCACTTGGCTGGCCTGCCGCCGCAGGCAGTGTCTGAGCAGCTGGAATTTGTGTGGGATGAAGGATCTCCAGCCGCATTGTGCAACACGGACGATCCAGCTGCATGAGAAAGGCGGTAATCCT
>JAYUBD010000224.1:0-1991 GCA_043740995.1 Caulobacteraceae bacterium
GCCAGGTCATCGTGGTGGTGACCGCCGCGCCGACCGCCGGAACTGCCCCCGGTCGCTGACCGTTCACCCCGCCCGTCGTCGTTTCGGCTTTGCGGCGGCCTTGGCAGCGCCGACCTTCGCTGGGACCATCTCCTGCCGACCCGCCAGGCTGGCGCGCAGGGCCGACATCAGATCGACCACATTGGTGTCCTCCGGCTCGGCGGCGGTCACCGGCTTGTGACCCTTCTGTTTGTCGGCGATCAGCGTCTTGAGCGCCTCTTCATAGCGATCAATGAACTGGCTGGGATCGAACGGACCCGCCTGTTGCTCAATGATCTTTTCGGCGATGTTGATCATTGCGGCGTCCGGGGCCTTGTCGCTGATCAAATCGAAGATTTCGCTCTGATCGCGGACCTCGTCTTCCGTGCGCAATGACCAGGCGATGATGCCCTTGCCGCGCGGCTCCAGGGCCAACAGACGTTCGCGGGTGGAGAGCACGACACGCCCCAGCGCAATCTGGCCGGTGCGCGTCAAAGCCTCGCGGATCACCCCGAACGCCTCCTGCGCCAGCTTGCCGTCGGGCGCGAGGAAATAGGGATTGTCCCAATAGATGCGGTCGATTTCGGAGGCCGGCACGAACCGTTCAATGTCGATGGTCTTGGTGCTTTCCAGCTTGACCGCCTTGATCTCGGCCTCACTGAGCAGGATGTAGCGGCCCTTCTCGACCTCATAGCCCTTGACCAGTTCCGATCGCTCGATCGGTCCGGTATCGGGGTCGGTGGTGATCATCCGGATGCGATTATTGGTCTTGGGATTGATCAGGTTGAAATGCACATCGCCCGCCGCATTGGTCGCCGTATAGAGGGCGACCGGGCACGTCACGAGCGACAGCTTCAGATGCCCCTGCCAGGTGGGACGGTGGGTCATCTCGTGATCCTCCGGACCGCGCCGAGATCGCCGGCCCCAGGTTGCGGAACGGCCCCGCCGTCAATTGGTTCGCAGCGACGGAGTGGGCGGGATGAAAATCCGATTTCGCACAGACGCAGGGCCGGCTCGAATGGGTGCGAGTGGAAATGGCGACTGTCCCGCCTTTTGTCGCCCGGCGCGCGAAAGGGATCGACCGGCGGGATTGTTCGTTCATCAGGCGGACCCCGCCGGAGCACCCATGGCCACGACGAAACTCGCCCGCTATCGGCAGATG
Organism: Caulobacteraceae bacterium; assembly: GCA_043740995.1. Classification (GTDB taxonomy): domain Bacteria; phylum Pseudomonadota; class Alphaproteobacteria; order Caulobacterales; family Caulobacteraceae; genus Acaudatibacter. The sequence goes on from JAYUBD010000224.1 coordinate 1,181, forward strand.
CGGGACTTTAGCAAAACCGCCGAACCCTCCGGTGAGGGCGCCGCGGTCAAGGCCGCCGACCGTCTTCGCTTCGTCATCCAAAAGCACGCGGCCACCCGTCTGCATTTCGACCTTCGCCTGGAGCACGACGGCGTGTTCAGGTCCTGGGCGGTGACCCGTGGGCCGTCGCTCGATCCGCATGATCGGCGGCTGGCCGTAGAGGTTGAAGATCATCCCCTCAACTATGGCGACTTCGAAGGGACGATCCCCAAGGGCCAATACGGTGGTGGCGCGGTGCAGCTGTGGGATCGCGGCTTCTGGGCGCCGGAACCGGGCTTTGAGGATATCGACGCGGCGCTCAAAAAAGGTGAGCTCAAATTCGTCATGGAGGGCGAACGCCTGCACGGCGGTTGGGTGATCGTGCGTCTGCGCGACGATGAAGGAAAGACGCGGCACAACTGGCTGCTGATCAAGCATCGCGACGCGGCGGCGGTGGCGACGAATGGCGGCGCCTTGGCCGCCGAGGATCGCTCGATCGCGTCGGGGCGAACGATGGCCCAGATCGCCGCCGCCGAAGGCAAGGCGGCCGCGCCGTTCATGACCGCCTTGGCCACCCCTGGCGATGCCGTTTGGCGGACCCGGAAAAATGCCCATTCAACGGCGGCGGCGGCCCCGAAAGCTCCGCGGTCACCGCCGGGGTCGGCCGCGACGAAAACCGCCGAGGGCTTGCCCGACTTCATCGCGCCGCAACTTTGCAAGTCTGTCGCGGCGCCGCCGAAGGGCGTCGGCTGGGGTCATGAGATCAAGTTCGACGGCTACAGGATGCAGTTGC
>JAYUBD010000225.1:0-1990 GCA_043740995.1 Caulobacteraceae bacterium
TATACGCGCGACAAGGATTCGCGCCCCCCGCCCGGAGAGCTTGACGCGGACGCCGAGGAATAGAGCCGCCAGATTGATCCCGCTTCGTGAGGGCCGCCCCGGGAAGGCCGCCCCCGTGAAGGTTTGACAAGCGATGGGTCCAAGGGTCTGTTGCCGGTTACATGCCAGCCACCCCCCCCGTGCAGCGCCTCGCCTTTGTCGCGAGTGACCGCCCAGAAGCTCAGGAGGCTAGGCGCCGCCTGACCCGGCTGTATGGCGACGCCTCCGAGGACGAGGCGGATGTGGTCGTGGCGCTCGGCGGCGATGGGTTCATGCTTGAGGTGATGCATCGCAACCTCGCCACCCGTCGGCCGATCTACGGCATGAACCGGGGCTCCGTCGGCTTCCTGATGAACGATTATGTTGAGAACGGTCTGCTGGCGCGGATCGGGTCCGCCGAGCAGGCGCTGATCCATCCGTTGAGCATGACGGCGCTGGATAACCAGGGAGCGGCGCATACCGCGCTGGCGATCAACGATGTCAGCCTGCTTCGGGAAACCCGCCAGACCGCAAAGCTGCGGATCATCATAGACGGACAGGTTCGCCTGGAGGAATTGATCTGTGACGGGGCCTTGGTGTCGACGGCGGCAGGATCCACGGCCTATAATCTTTCGGCACACGGACCGATCATTCCGCTCAACGCCCAGGTGCTCGCCCTCACCCCGATCAGCGCCTTTCGCCCGCGGCGATGGCGCGGCGCCCTGCTGTCGCACAATGCTCGCGTCAGCTTTGAAGTCCTCGAAGCCGACAAAAGGCCGGTTAGCGCCGTGGCCGACAATGTCGAGGTGCGCGGCGTGCTGCGCGTCGATGTCGTGGAAGATCGCGGCATCGCCCTGGCAATGTTGTTCGACGCCGGCCGCAGCCTTGAGGAGCGGGTTCTGGCCGAACAGTTTTCAGTCTGAACGATCCGACCGCTTATCCCTGAGCCGGTCTGTGCGACGCGGCCGCCCGCGCCAGAGGTTCGGTGACGACGCCGTAGCCGGCATTGTGCGGAATGGTCAGCACCGACCCATCCGGCGTTTCAGCGACCGCCGGTTCGACGGTGACCAGCGTGCGGGCTCTGGCCCGGACCATGGCGTCTTCGGCATCGGCGGCTTCGGCCAGCAATTGCAGGTTCATTCGGGTGGGGAAGATCACCGTCCGTTCGCCCGTCCGCGCCAGCCGCAACGCCTCGGTCGGCGCGATCCATTCGGCGTCCACGGTCTCCCAGCCGTCGCACAGGGCGAGTTGGTCGGGCGGCGCGGCCGCGACATAGAACCAGGTGTCAAAGCGTTTGGGCATCATCGCCGGGGTGATCCAGCGGGCGAACACACTCAACGCGCCCATATCCAGATGCAGATCGAGACTCTCGATCAGGTCCAAAAAGGCGCGGCGATCGGCGGCGATTTCGTCGCGCGCCGCCGCGGCCCGGTCATCGCCGCGGAACGGCGTCTGGTCGGGATGCCGCGCCAGCAGAATGCCCGTCTCCTCATAGGCCTCGCGAATCGCCGCCACGCGCAGAGCGCGCTTGTTGGGCAGCGAGTCGCCCCAACCCAACGTCCGCCGCTCCCAGGCGGGATCGTGATCGCCCTCGTGGGTCTTGCCGCCCGGAAACACCAGGGCCCCGGCGGCGAAATCGATTTGGTGATGGCGCTTGACCATCAGGACTTCGAGCCCGGGATTGTCGCGCACCAGCAGAATGGTGGCCGCCGGTCGGATCGGCACGCTGGGAGTCTCTGGTTGGGTCATGCGCCAAGAGTGGCGGGCAAGGCGGTCAAGGGCAAGAGATTAACGCCCCCTCCGACGATGGACGTCCCGAAAGGGCGTTTTTCCGACGATGTCGCCACGCGATGCATACATCGCAATTTCGCGTTGATGCGTCCGTCCGTCATCCCGGCTCTTGGCTCCGCTTCGCGCCGCCGGGATGAGGGTGAGACGTTCGAGACTGATAAAGATGTGTGCATCGCCTGCC
>JAYUBD010000226.1:0-6717 GCA_043740995.1 Caulobacteraceae bacterium
ATCAGTGGTGGCGATTGTTCAACGATCCGGCGCTCGACGCGCTGGAGGACCAGGCGTTCGCCGCCGGGCCGGACGCCCGGATCATCGCGCAGCGGGTTCTGGAATCTAGGGCGGTGCGCAACAGTCAGGTCGCCCAGACCCTGCCGACCGGCAATATCACCGGCAAGGCCACCCGGCAGCATTCCAGCAATATCGGGGCGCCCGTGGCGTCCCTGTTTCCCGTCGGGGGCGACACCGAAACCGAGACGGCCAATTTCAATGTGTCGTGGGAGATCGATCTGTTCGGACGCCTGGCCCAGGCGCGCAAGGTGGCCAAGGCCAGTCTCGCTCAGGCGAGGTTCAACATCGAAGGCTCGCGCGCCAGCCTCGCGGCCAGCGTCGCCGACAACTATTTCCTGGCCAAGGGCTTCGCCATCCAGATCGCCGATGCGAACGAAACCGTGCGCATCCGCCAGGGCCTGCGGACCCTCGCCCAGAGGAAGGCGACCATCGGCCTGGCCGCGCAGAGCGATGTCGATCGGGTGGACGGAGACCTGGCGCAGGCCAGGGCTCAGGTTGAGGATTTAAGGGCGCAACTGACCGCCGCCCAACGTCAGCTGTTGATTCTGGTCGGCCAGGGCGCGGCCAGCACCGCCGCCATGCCGGTCGTCGCCCTCGTGGCCGACCCTCCGGCGGCGCCCGGGGCCGTTCCCGGCGATCTGCTGGCCCGCCGCCCGGACGTTCGCGAAGCCGAATCCCGCCTGCGCGCCGAGATCGGCACGGCGCGGCTGCGACACCTGGCGATCTTTCCGACCTTTACCCTGCTGCCGGGCCTGGGCCTGTCGCGCACGGTGCAACCAGGCGTCGCCTTTACGCCGCCCGCCAAGCTCACCCCCGACACCCAGACCACCAGCCTCGGTTTCTGGTCCCTGGCCGCCGGCGTGACCGTGCCGCTGCTGGATATCCCGCGCCTGCTTTACGATGCCAAGGCGGAGGACGCCCGTTCCGCTCAGGCGGCGATCGCCTATGAGAAGACCGTGCAGACGGCCTATGCCGAGGCGGAAAACGCCCTGGCCAATCTCGCGGCGGGCAAACGCGCCGTAGCCCTGCTCAGCGACGGCGAGACTCGGGCCAAACGCGCCTCGGACGCCGCCCACACCCGTTACGCCATGGGCTTCGATGATCTTACCGCCGCCCTCACCGCCGAACAGGCGTGGCGCACGACCCGCGCCGCCCTGACAACGGAACGCGTCCAGGCGTTGCGGCGCGCCGTCCAGACCTATAAGGCGCTCGGCGGCGGCTGGGCCTTCGCCGGCCTGTCGACGCCGCAGCGGCCCCCCCTTACGCCATGAGGCCCTTCGCGATGCCGATATCCAGGTTTTCCACCGCGGCCGCGGTCGTGCTGACTCTAGCGCTCGGTTTGGCGGGTTGCCAGAAGAAGACCGCCGAAACCACGCGGCAACAGGCCCGCACCGTGACCGTGGCCGCCGTGGGGGCGCGCGAAATCGAAGGCGGGTTGACCGCGTCGGGCAATCTCATCCCTCGCGAGGACACCGCCATCTACCCGCAGATCACCGGCTATCGCGTGATGCAGGTGCTGGTGGACGAAGGCGCGTGGGTGAAGGCCGGCCAGCCGCTCGCCCGCCTCGACGACACGCTTCTGCGGGCGCAATTGGCCCAGCAGGTCGCGCTCGGCGCGCAGCAAGAGGTGGCGGCGCACCGCGCCGACGAGGAAGCCGCCCGGGTCAAGGGACTGGATACCCAAGGCATTCTCTCCCAGGAACTGATTGACACCCGCCGGTTTGCGGCCCTCTCGGCCCACGCCCAGGCCGCGGCCCAGGCGGCCGCGGTCCAGGACGTCAAGACCCGCGAGGGGTTGATGGTGGTCCGCGCGCCCTGGGCGGGCCTCGTGATCGAGCGCAATGTCAGGCCCGGCGACCAGTCGGCGGCGGGCAACCCCTGGTTCCGCCTCGCCAAGGATGGCCAGGTCGAGCTGGCCGCCGACCTCGGCGAATCGGCGATGGGTAAACTCAAGGTCGGCGATCCGGTGATCGTCACCCTGGCCGGCGGCGGCAAGGTCAGGGGCGTCGTGCGTCTGATCAGCCCGAGGGTCGATGCCTCCACCAAGCTCGGCCGGGTCCGGGTCAGCCTGCCGGTGCGTCCCGACATCCGCGCCGGCGGGTTCGCCAGCGCCAGCTTTACCGGGTCCACCCGATCGGCGCTCACCGTACCGGAAACGGCCATTCGCTATGACGCCGACGGCGCCTCGGTCATGGTGCTGAGCGCCGGCAACACCGTCGCTCCCGTGCCGGTGACGACCGGCCAGCGCGGCGGCGGCTATGTCGAACTCCTGACCGGACCGCCGACCGGCGCCCGGGTGGTGGTGCGCGCCTCGGCCATGCTGGTGCCGGGTGACGTCGTCCGCCCGGTCGATGCGTCATGAGCGAACATCCCGCCGCCGGCGCGCCGACTCCCAGCCGCCGCTTCGCGATCTCCGCCTGGGCGATCCGCAACCCGATTCCGGTTTCCGTGCTGTTCATTGGCGCGATCCTGGCGGGCCTGGTGTCGTATGCCGCCCTGCCGGTGAAGAATTTCCCGAACATCTCTTTCCCCGCCGTCGGTGTCGTGGTGACCCGCAGCGGGGCGGCCCCGGCCGAGATGGAAAGTCAGGTGACCCGTCCGATCGAGAACGCCCTGGCGGGCCTCTCGAACGTGCAGTCGATCTCCTCGACCGTCACCCAGGGATCGTCCTCGACCTTCGTCAATTTCGAGTTGGGCACGGACTTGCAGAAGGCCACCGACGATGTCCGGTCCAAGGTCGATCAAACCCGCAACATTCTGCCGCGCGAAGTCGATCCGCCGCTCGTCCAGCGACTGGAAATCGACGACCAGCCGATCATCACCTATGCGGTGAATGCCCCCTCGATGTCGACGAGCGACATTTCCTGGCTGATCGACAACACCATTTCCCGCGCCCTGCAGGCCCAACGCGGGGTCTCGCGGATCGACCGTCTCGGCGGCGTCGATCGGGAAATCAACGTCCTGGTGGATCCCGACCGGCTCGCGGCTCAGGGACTCACCGCCGCTCAGGTGAACGACGCCCTGGCCCAGGCCAATATCGATGCGCCGGGCGGTCGGGTGACCATTGGCGGACGTGAACAAACGCTGAGAGTTCTGGGCGCCGCCCGGAGTGTCAATCAGATCCGCAACCTGTCGATTCCCGCCGCGGGTGGCCGGTTCGTGCGGCTTTCCGATGTGGCGGACGTCGGCGATGGCGCGGCCGAGGAACGCAGCATCGCTCTGCTCAACGGACGCCCCGTGGTGGGTTTCCAACTCAGCAAGACCAAACTCGCCAGCGAGGTCGAGACCGAGGACGCCGCCGACGCGGCGATCAAGGTCCTGGAAAAGCAAAATCCCGGCGTCACCGTTCAGAAGATCGTTTCTCGGGTCGACCAGACCCGCGCCAGCTTCTCGGCCACCCTGCACACCCTGCTGGAAGGCATGATCCTGGCGGCCCTGGTGGTCTGGCTGTTTCTGCGCGATTGGCGCGCCACGGCGGTGACGGCGGTGGCCATGCCCGCCTCCCTGCTGCCGACCTTCGCGTTCATGAGCGCGGTCGGATTCAGCCTCAACGTGGTGACCTTGCTGGGGCTGACCCTGGTGATCGGCATTCTGGTCGACGACGCCATTGTCGAGATCGAAAACATCGAAAAACGGGTCTATGTCGGACAAAGACCATACCAGGCCGCGATCGAGGGGGCCGACCAGATCGGCCTGGCGGTCGTGGCCACCACTTTCGCCATTGTCGCGGTGTTCCTGCCGGTGGCGTTCATGCCGGGCATTCCCGGCCAGTTTTTCCGCGAATTCGGCATCACGGTCTCGGTGGCCGTGTTGTTTTCCCTGGTCGTGGCGCGGCTGTTGACTCCTCTGATGGCCGCCTATTTCCTGAAGCCCAAAACGCCGAAGGAACGCGCGCCCCTGCCCAAAATCTACACCCGCAGCCTGGGCTGGGCGCTCGACCATCGCATCGTCTCGGTGATCATCGGCGGCATCATCTTTTTTCTTTCGGTCTCGCTGATCGTGCCGCTGAAAAAGGGGCTGCAGCCGGAAGGCAATCCCAACTATTTCTACGTCAATATCGAAGGGCCTCCGGGCGCCACCATCCAGGACATGCGGCTCGTCGTGGCCCGGCTCGAAAAACTGATCGCCAGCCAGCCCGAGACCCTGTCGATTTTCACCCAGGTCGGCGGCGGCGGCGTATCCGGCGGCCCGGGCGGCTTTTCGAGCAATGCCGGCGTCAACAAGGGCGCGGTCGTCGGGATTCTCAAGCCAGACCGCAAGGCCAGGGTGGGCGCCATCCGAGACCGGCTGCGACCGTTGCTGCGACAGATCCCGGACGCCCGCGCCACCTTTGATTCCTCGGGCTTCGGCTCCGCCAATGTGCAGGTGGTGTTGACCAGCGAAACCGGCGAAGGCCTCGAGGCGGCGGCGCTCACGCTGCAGCGCCAGATGCGTGGCGTGGTCGGTATTGCCGACCCACGGCCCGTGGCCCCGCCCAGCGGCGTCGAACTGGTGGTCCGGCCAAAGGCCGACGAAGCGGCCCGCCTCGGCGTCTCGGTGGCCGCCATCGCCGCCGCCGCCCGAATCGCCACGGTCGGCGACATTGATGCCAACGTCTCCAAGCTGAATGAGGGCGAGCGGCGCATTCCTATCCGCGTTCGCCTGCCGGAGCGGGATCGCTCAAATCTGTCGGTGATCAAGAATCTGCGCCTGCCCACCGCCGGGGGCGGCGTCACCACGCTGGACACCGTGGCGGACGTGTACTTCCAGGCCGGCCCCGCTCAGATTGACCGGTTTGACCGCAAACGTCAGATCTCGACCATTGCCGACACCACCGGCGACACCCAGGTGGTGGACGCCCAGGCCAAGGTTTCCGCCCTGCCGATCATGAAACACCTGCCGCCCGGGGTCGGCAAGGCGTCACAAGGCCAGGAGCGGGCGTCGGCGCAACTGTTCGGCGGCTTCGCCATCGCCATGCTGTCGGCGGTGGGCCTCGTCTATGCCGTCATGGTCCTGCTGTTTCAGAGCTTCTTCAAGCCCTTCGTCATTCTCTCGGCCCTGCCCACCGCCATCGGCGGGGCATTTCTCGCCCTGTTGGTTTCCGATCTCGCCTTGTCGATTCCCTCGCTGATCGGCTTCCTGATGCTGATGGGTCTGGCCGCCAAGAATTCGATCCTGCTGGTCGAATACGCCATCGAACGCGAGCGCGAGGGCAAGAGCCAACGCGAGGCTCTGCTGGAGGCCTGCCGCGAGCGCGCCCGACCGATTGTCATGACCACCATGGCCATGGCGGCCGGCATGCTGCCCACCGCCCTGACCCTGGGCAAGGGCTCGGAATTCCGCCAGCCGATGGCGGTGGCGGTAATCGGCGGCCTGATGACCTCCACGGTGCTTTCCCTGTTACTGGTGCCCGTGGTCTATGAGTTCGTCGATGATTTCGAACGCTGGCTGGCGCCGCTGCTTTCGCGGCTGGTGACGCCCCGCGAAGCTCCGCCCAAAGCCCCACCTGAAGCGCTCCCGCGCGCGCCGGGCGCGTAACCCGGGACGTCCGCCGTCCCGGGGCGTCACGCCAACCGCGCCGCCGCCTCGATTTCCAGCAGCCCCCGCCGCGCCAGCTCGTCGGCGCGCTCATTGTGCACGTGACCGGCATGGCCCTTGACCCAGCGCCAGTCCACCTCGTGGCGCAGCCGCGCCTCGTCCAGGCGCCGCCAGAGGTCTTCGTTCTTGACCGCGCCCTTGGTCATCGTGCGCCAGCCGCGCGCCTTCCATAAAGACAGCCACTGGGTGATGCCGTTTTTGACGTATTGACTGTCGGTGTGCAGTTCCACCCGGCAGGGGCGTTTGAGGGCGATCAACGCCTCGATGGCGGCGGTCAGCTCCATGCGATTATTGGTGGTCGCCGGCGCGCCGCCCCAGATTTCACGCTCCCGATCGCCCGCCATCAGGATCGCGCCCCAGCCGCCCGGCCCGGGGTTTCCCCTGCAGGAGCCGTCCGTATAGATCACCACGCCGGGCGTCATGCCGCAGCGTCGAACAGAGAGATTCCGGCGCGGTGCACGGCGAGCTTTCGCTCATATTCCAGCGGGTCTTTCGGACGGACCAGGGAACCGGGCGGCGTCGCGCCCCAGTCGTGCAGACGCGTGATGAAGAAGCGCATCGCCGCGCCATGCGCCAACAGCGGCAGCGCCGCCCTCTCGGCGGGCGCCAGGGGGCGCCGCGTCTCATATCCCTCGAGAAACGCCCGGGCGGCGGTGATGTTGAAACTGCCGTCAGCCTCGAAGCACCAGGCGTTCAGCGCGATGGCGATGTCGAAGGCCAGGGCGTCCCAGGCCGCGAAATAGAAGTCGATCGCCCCGGCGAAGCGGCCGCCGGTGAAGAACACATTGTCCGGGAAATAGTCGGCATGGACGATGCCGGCCGGCAGATCCCGCGGCCATCGCGCCTCGAACATGGCCAGGTCCGCCTCCAGGGTCGCCGCCAGGCCGGGCTTGAGCGCATCCGCCGATGCCCGCAGCGGCGCGAACAGGCCGCTCCAGGCGTCCTGTCCCAAGGCGTTGGGCCGACGCCCCGGATAGTCCCGCGCCGCCACGTGCAGCCAGCCCAGCCCCAGGCCCGCCTCCCGGCAATGGCCGATGCCCGGGCGGCGCACCGACAGGCCGGGCAGAAAGCTGACCAAAG
>JAYUBD010000227.1:0-1983 GCA_043740995.1 Caulobacteraceae bacterium
GTTCGTCGACGATGAGCGCGTCCGTTCGCTCGGAAGCGGTCAGGCGAAGCCCGTCGTCGCCACGGCGCTCGCCACGGTCGAGCCGGCGATGGCGGCAAGGGCGCGAAACCTGTTCGAGCCGGCCTGCTCCATCGTCGACACCGCGCGCTGCGCCGCCGAACAGTATCCCCGGCTGGCCCTGGGCGTGAACGATATCGCGTTCTTCAATCGCACCTTCGCCTGGGACCATGCCGCCGGGGTGCTTTTTCTCAACGAGGCCGGAGGCAAGGCCGCCCGCTACGACGGCTCGCCCTACCGATCGAACGATGACAAGACCGGTGTGCTCGCCGCGGCGACCCCCGCCTTGTGGGAGTGGATGCGGGAGCTGCTCAAGGCGATGTGAGCGCGTCCGTGTTGGCGATGCAGATGGGCGCCCCGTCCCGCCTGTCTGCGCCAACGGCCGAATGCCAGACAGCGGACTATCTGAATTTCCGCAGAGGGTGGGAGGCGAACGCTTCTTCGAATATTATCCTCGACTTACGTATCCGACTCCTTTGGAGAACCAAGCTTTGGCGACACGACCCAACCTGGAGCGCAGCATTTCACCAGCTATGTTTTCCGAACACTATTGGCTCAAATCGGAATTGGCCAAATTTTGTGGAAGTGTGGAATTGAGTTCGAATGGCTCAAAGGCCGCGCTAACAGCGCGCATTTTGGCGTTCTTGAATGGCAGTCACGGTGCTGAGTTACCGACCTATCGGCGAACAGCAAAAATGCCAAAAAGCTTTGCGAGATCGACGCTCGTTGGAGAGGGGTGGCGTTGCTCCCAGTCGCTGAGGAGTTGGATCGAACAAGAAATCGGAAGGGCAGTCCGTTTCGATAGCCATCTTCGGGACCTCATACACAAGGGTGTTGGCCTCACGCTCGGCCAAGTCATAGATGATTGGGAACTTAAGCGCGCCAATTCTGTCAAAACGGAAATCGCTCCGCAGTTTGAATACAACCGCTTCGTGCGTGAATTTCGTGCGGCTGCTCCAGGCGTCGAGCACCGTGAGGTTGTAAAACAGTGGCGACGCTATCGAGATATTCCCGCATCGCAGCGCCCAACCATTTCGAGCCTAGCTCAGGGAACACTAGTGCACTTTCGCGCCTCCCTGAGTCGGGTGGGATTCCCCTGAGGAGCGAACCATGATTCCTTTGCCGCCTGTTGGCGGAGGAAAGCATGGGACGATCGTACAGTCAGGATTTGCGAGATCGGGTGCTTGGCGCGGTGGCGGGCGGGCTGTCGGCGCGGCAGGCGGCGGCGCGGTTCGATATCGGGGTGGCGACGGCGATCGTATGGGTCGGGCGTGAACGGCGAACCGGCGAGCGATCGGCCCGCCGCCAAGGGCAGCCGAGGCGTTGCAAGGTTGATGTTCATGCCGACTTCCTGCTGGGCCTGATCGCCGAGACGCCGGACATCACGCTGCATGAGATGCGGGCGCGGCTTGTCCAGACGACGGGCATGTCAGCGGCGATCGGCACGCTGTGGAAGTTCTTCGACCTGCGGGCGATCACCGTCAAAAAAAACGGCTCACGCGGCTGAGCAAGAGCGTGAAGATGTGATGCTGGCGCGGGAGGCCTGGTTCGAGGGGCAACTCGACCTGGATCCGGCCAGGCTGGGGTTCATCGATGAGACCGGCGCTACGACTAAGATGGCGCGACGACATGGTCGCGCGCCGCGCGGACAACGCCTGAGGGTCAGCGTGCCCCATGGCCATTGGAAGACAACGACCTTCGTTGGCGGCCTGCGCTTGACGGGCATGACAGCGCCGATGGTCCTGGACGGTCCAATGACCGCAGCCTGGTTCCTCGCCTATGTCGAGCAGATTCTCGTCCCCAGCCTCGCGCCGGGCGATGTGGTGATCATGGACAATCTGGCCGCCCACAAGAGCGCTGCCGTCCGCCAAGCCATCGAAGCGGCCGGCGCCAGGCTGCTCTACCTCCCGCCCTATTCGCCCGACT
>JAYUBD010000228.1:0-6701 GCA_043740995.1 Caulobacteraceae bacterium
ATCCGGTTGAATCTCACCGCCAGGCGCGAAGACTCGAACCTTACGGCGGTGATCCACATTACCGAAACCGCCGCGAAGCCGACCATCACGCTGACCTCGACGCCTGTTTTGCCGCGGGACGAAGTGTTGTCACAGGTGCTGTTCGGCGCGTCCGCTACGTCGCTCAACGGCCTTGAGGCGGCTCAACTCGCCTCCGCCCTCTCCGGCCTGGCCAGCGGGGGCGGGCTGGACGTGATGAGCGGGCTGCGCAGCTTCGCCCATCTGGATCGCCTGGCCGTCGCCAGCAGTGCCACGGGTGGCGGAACCTCCGTGGCGGGTGGAAAATATCTGACCGACAAGGTCTATCTGGAAGTTTCCGGCGGCAGCCGCGAAGGTCCGGGCGCGCAGGTCGAATGGCGGGTCAAGAAACACCTATCGCTGGTCTCTCGGGTCACCAGCCAGGGGGAATCTCAAATCTCGGTGCGCTGGCGACATGACTACTGAGAAAATTCAAGGCTGTAGCCGCTCCGCCGCATAGACCTGGGAGCCGCGTGTGAAAACATGGTCACTGGCCAGGACATCATCGATAGCCAAGTCTGTCGCGACCGACAATCGTTCATACAGCGTACCAAAGTCCCCCAAAGTGGCTGCTCTGAGCGCTTGCAGCGACGGCGCGACGAAATAGGTCTGTTGGAAGTCGTTGATTCGGTACGGTGTACGCATCACCCGCTCCAGCGAAAAACCCAACCGATTCGGCGACGGATCTTCCAAGGCGAAGCTCGACTCGGCTATGGAGGACAGAATGCCCGCGCCGTAGATTCGCAGACCCGACGGCGTTTCCAAGAGTCCAAACTCAACCGTATACCAATAGAGCCGGGCCAAGTGGTGGAGGTGACTGAGGCGCTCGGCCCGCAGGCCGCCCAGCCCGTAGGCCTGCATATAGTCCGCGAAGATCGGGTCCGTCAGCATAGGCACGTGGCCGAACACGTCGTGGAATATGTCGGGTTCCTGTAGGTAGTCCAGTTGCGTCCCGTCGCGAATGAACCGACCCGCGGGAAACCGCCGATGGGCCAGGTGGTCGAAGAAGACCGCGTCGGGAACCAGTCCCGGCACGGCCACAACCTGCCAGCCGGTCAGACGATTTAGCTCTTCATTGATGCGGGCAAAGGCGGGGATTCCGCCTCGGTTCAGGTCAAGCGCGCCCAGGCCGCGCAGAAAGGCGTCGCAGGCGCGACCGGGCGCCAAAGCACTTTGCCGCTCATAAAGCCGCGTCCAGGTGCAGTGATCATTCGCCGTATAGTCATTCCAGACCTGATCGATCGTCCAATCGTCGCGCCTGGGCTTCGTCGCGTTGCCATTTCTCTCAGCCATGCCGTCTCTCTCAGCCATGCCGTCAAAATAATCCCTCTTTGGGGAAAAAATCAGTCCAATTTTGGCTGGGTCTCGCTATTTCAAGGGCAATTCGTTTCGCAACTTCGTGTCGCTGTCAGCCGCCGGCGATCAACGCTTTCGCTAGTGAGTCAACCTGGGTCGGAGCTGGTAGCGGCCCGGCTGGAATCCCGAAAAGATAAGGGCGGTGTGAGGGTGGCCAACCGGCTGATCGGTCTCGTCCGGCAGCAGGTTTTGTTCGGAAACATAGGCCACATAGCTCGACTGCTCATTCTCGGCGAGCAGGTGGTAGAATGGCTGATCCTTGCGCGGCCGTACGTCCTCCGGGATCGATAACCACCAAGCCTCGGTATTGTCGAAAATCGGATCCACATCGAAGATTACGCCACGGAATGAAAATATCCGGTGCTTGACGACCTGGCCGATGGCGAATTTCGCGGTGCGGGCGTTCATCGTGATTTCTGGAGTCTTTCCTTCGGTGATGGTCCAACTGGAACCTATAGGCTTCTCTTCGGTTCTCAAAGGGTTGCCTTTCGCCAGTGGCGCCTTTCGCGGCGGCTTGGCGCCTGTTAGAGGGAGCGACGCAACAGGCAGGCGATCCGCCAGCCGTCGGCCAAGTGAAGGACGGGATAGCTCATGGGCGAGGCGGCTGCGGCGCCCGCAGACCGCCGGAGTGGTCGGCGGCGCATTCAGGCAGAAGCGCCGATGTTCGCGGCGCTTGATCTGGGCACCAATAACTGTCGGCTGCTGATCGCGACGCCGACAGCGCGTGGTTTCCGGATCGTCGATGCTTTTTCGCGCATTGTTCGTCTTGGCGAGGGGGTTTCTGAAAGCGGCAGCCTCAGCGAATCGGCGATGGAGCGGGCCATCGGCGCCTTGACCATCTGCGCCGACAAGATCGCGCGTCGCGGCGCCTCCCGCGTCAAGGCCGTCGCGACGCAGGCCTGTCGGGCTTCAGCCAATGGCGGCGAGTTCATTGCGCGCGTGGCTGATCGCACGGGCCTGCGGCTGCAAATCATTTCGTCGCTCGAGGAGGCCCAGCTCTCCGTCGCCGGATGCCTGGATCTGCTTGATCGCCAATCACGGGCGGCGCTTGTCCTCGATGTCGGAGGCGGCTCCACCGAGCTGTCCTGGGTGGATCTGGCCGGCCCCGGTCTTGAAGTCGAACCTCGCAAGCTCGCCCATTGGCGTCTGCCCATCGGCGCCTCGCTGTCGATTCCCATCGGAGTCGTGACCCTCGCCGAACAATTTCCCCAGGGCGTCGCGCGCGATGTTGCGAACTATCGGGCGATGGTTGAAACGATCAAGGCCCGAATTGTCGCCTTCACGGAGGCGGATCATTTCCGGTCCGTCTTTCAGGCTGGGGATGCTCATTTGGTGGGAACGTCCGGGGCCATCACCAGCCTGGCGGGCCTGCACCTGCGGCTGCCGCGCTATGATCGCAGCCGCGTGGATGGCCTGTGGATGACGCGGGAAGAGTGCGAAGTCGTTGCCCAACGGTTGGTTGAGTTAAGCGTTGCCGAACGCGCCGCGCAGCCCTGTATCGGCCCCGATCGGGCGGATTTGGTCCTCGCCGGCGCCGCCATCCTCCAGGCGGTGCAGGAAACCTGGTGTTGCGAGCGGGTGCGGGTCGCCGATCGAGGCCTGCGCGAGGGCTTGCTTCTATCCTTGATGTCCGACCAGCGCCGCGGGGATCCGCGCGGTCGTCGTCGTCGATATGGAGCGTCCGCCCCATGACTCTTCCGCCTCGCAAAACCGGTCCCGAGGCCGCGCCGGAGCGCCCGAGGAAACGTATGGTCCGCGCGCCCACGGGGGGGACGGCGGCGGGGCGGGCGGGACCCGCCCGCTTGAAAACCGCCAAGGAACGAACGCCGTCTTCGCAAGCCTGGCTTGAGCGCCAGATCAACGATCCTTTCGTCACCGAGGCCAAGGCCAAGGGCTACCGATCCAGGGCGGCCTTCAAGTTGAGCGAGATTGACGACCGGTTCCACCTGATTCATCGAAGCAGTCGGGTGATTGATCTGGGCTGCGCGCCGGGCGGTTGGCTGCAGATCGCCGTGGCGAGGGGGGCCGGCGCCGTGGTCGGCGTCGATCTTCTCGAGGTCAGCCCTATGGCGGGGGCCACCACCATCCAACAGGACTTTACAGACCCTGACTGCGGCGCCCGCCTGATCGAATTGCTGGGCGGCGCCCCCGATCTGATCCTCTCGGACATGGCGCCCAACACCACCGGCCATCGGCAGACCGACCATCTGCGCATCGTCGGCCTGATCGAGGTGGCGGTCGAGTTCGCCGTGCAAGTGCTCAAGCCGGGCGGCGCGTTTGTCTCCAAGGCCTTCCAAGGTGGCGAAACCAGTGTTCTGTTGGCTTTGCTGAAGAGGAATTTCGCCGAGGTGAAACACATTAAGCCCAAGGCCAGCCGGGCGGAAAGTTCGGAACTCTATTTGATGGCGACGGGGTTCAAGGGGCGGGATTGATCGGCGCCGAAGAACGGTCCGACGGCGCCAGGCATCCTCAACCCGCCGCGTGCGGCAGATCCAGCACCACGATCCGCCAGTCGGTGTTTTCATCGACCATCATCGCGGCGAATCGACCGGCAAGATCGTTCAGGCCGGTAAGGGTCACCCGTCCCGACAGCTGCAACTCGACGACCTTTCGCTTCAAGGCTTTGAAATTCTCAGCCATGGCATAGGATCGGCGACGCAGGCGGGCGAATTCCCCTTGATTGTTGATCGAAGCCAGAGCGGCGGTCAGGGCGGGAAAGAAGGCTGAGATCAGGATCAGCCAACGCCCGAAGCCTTCCGGCTCGCGCGCGCCCAAGATCAGCGGCAACAGCCAGTTCAGCGCCACGCCGATGATCGTCAAGGACACGGCGGTCAGGGCGAATTCGTGCAGTCGCGCATGGATGCGCTCATAGCGCTCGGAACTCATATGGTGGAAGCCGATCTGGCCCCGACCACCTTCCGGAGACCCGAGGAAATCCAGCAGGTAGTCGATCTGGCCCCCCAGATAATCGGCATCGACCTTGGCGTTCGGCAGATCGGTGGCGCGCGCGATCGCGCGAACCTGCCAGTACATCCAGGTCTGGGCCGGATCACCATAATCGGCCAGGTGCGCGGCCGTGCGGGATCGGGGACGACCGCCACCCAAGGGGATGAGAATGCGAAGCTCGCGGATCAGCTCGGCCAGCACCCGATATTCCGTCCATTTGAGGTGCCAACTGCGCCGCTTAGCGAAGGATGGAATGCCAAGCATCATGATCAAGACCACGGCCTCGATCACGGCGACGGCCAGGGAGGCGTCGCGGTGGGGTTTCCATGAGGCGGCCATCGGCAAGACCGCCAAGAACACCGCCGTCGCCGCCAAAAGCGATTGCCAGATAAAGGCGCTGCGGTGCGCGTCCGCGTAACGATCCGCCAGTTTGTCGGACCAGGCGTAATGAGCGCGCAATATATCGTTGATCCAGGAGGTCGAGGCGCTGGGCGACGAGAGCCCCTCGCGCGGTCGGCCATCCGCGTTGGACGGCCAGCTCGACTTGATCTGGTCCACATAATCATGAACGATCAGGCCCGGCATACGAAGCGAGCCGCGGTCCAACAGGTCGCGGAACAGTTTCCACGCGAAGGCAAGGTTCAGACGAGGTTTGTGCTCGGACAGGAAGGCCGCGAGGTGCGGTCGGTTCTCCGCCAGACCCTCGACATTGGGCAGCGACAGTTCGTCCTCGACCAAAGCGACGATCGCGGCGCGCAGGCGTTTCCGGTCCGCGGCGGGATCATCATCGGTTGGTGCTGGAGAGTATTGCGCGTGATCCTCAATACGCTCTAGGTCTTCTGTCGCAAGCAGAAGCATCCAACCATGGGGCGGCTTGGCGTCGATCCAAACCACCGGCACATGGCTTGCCATGGCGCGGTGAAGCGTCTCAAACGTGCCTCCCTGACCATTGGCTACGCCGCCGTCCCAAACCACAACCAACAGGTCCGACTGGTTAAGGATGACCTGTCCCGCGGCCTCATAGGCTTCCGGTCGATGATCGCGGGATCCATCCAATTCGAAACGCCGTAGGCGCCCGCCACTGTTCGCGGCTTCCAGCAGATCGCGAAATCGTTGCAGTGACTCCGGTTCCAGCGCCTCGGGAGGGCAAAAGTCGCGTTCAAAATCCGCTTGCGCAAACGGCATGACGCAGCAGAGGTCATAGCCTAGTCTCAGGGCCTCCTCGGCAAACAGCCGGTCCGCCCCTTCGGCGAGAGGGGAGTTGGCGCAAAGCAGGGGTGGCTCATCGCTATAGAAGGCGGCGTCCGGCGCACTTCTGAACGATTGCACCGTCTCGGCGACAGCGGCCAACACCTGATAGGTTCGCTCACGCAGCGCGACCATGCCGACCGGGTCGGCGGGCAGGCGATCCGGCCGATGCCCGACGACACCGACGCGAAACGCCATTCGGGCGCGTGGCGGATTCGCAGTCTGCCGACTGTGCTTTCCGAGTTTCCTCACTCCAGTTTTCTCGC
Source organism: Caulobacteraceae bacterium (assembly GCA_043740995.1). GTDB lineage: Bacteria > Pseudomonadota > Alphaproteobacteria > Caulobacterales > Caulobacteraceae > Acaudatibacter. The sequence goes on from JAYUBD010000228.1 coordinate 5,874, forward strand.
CTCAACGCTCTAACCGATTTGATCGTATCAGCAGGATGCCGCCGCTGGGAAGCAGGGTGGTCCACGCAATCCTGATCGGCCAAATGTCCGTCAGGGCTTCCCCTGCCCGGGACGCGTCGCTATACCCGCCTCGCAAAATGGAGAGTCTCATGGAGATTCGCGAAGGGTTGACCTTCGACGATGTTTTGCTCGAACCCGGTCCGTCAGATGTCATGCCGACCCAGGTCGATACGTCGACGATGTTCACGCGTGAGATCAGGTTGAACATCCCTCTGGTGTCGGCGGCGATGGATACCGTCACCGACAGCCGCTTGGCGATCGCCATGGCGCAGTCCGGCGGCCTGGGGGTCATGCACCGCAACATGACCGTCGAGGCCCAGGCCGATCAGGTCCGCGAGGTCAAACGCTTCGAAAGCGGCATGGTGATCAACCCGCTCACCATCCATCCGGACACCGATCTAGCGGAAATTCGTCGGATCAAGGCGGTCCGGCACATTTCCGGATTTCCAGTGGTCGAGCCCGGAACGGGAAGATTGGTGGGGATTCTCACCAACCGCGATATGCGGTTCGAGCGGCGGGACGATGTTCCTGCTTCGGTTCTGATGACCCGAGACAATCTGGTCACCGTGCGCGACGGCGTCACGCAGGACGAGGCGCGCGCCTTGCTGAGTCGGTACAAGATCGAACGGCTGATCGTTGTCGATGACGACTATAGGGCAGTCGGACTGATCACCGTAAAGGATATGGAAAAGGCGGAGGCCCACCCCCACGCCGCCAAGGATTCCAGGGGTCGTTTGCTGGTCGGCGCCGCCTCAACGGTGGGTGATT
>JAYUBD010000229.1:0-1982 GCA_043740995.1 Caulobacteraceae bacterium
TCGAGCGCGTCGGCCATTTCAAACGGTCGCGGTGAGCGGGCGCGCGCGATCAATCCGTTCGCGCTCGCGCGGCGAGTGCATCGCCTCCCATAAATCGCCGCGCCGCTGGACGTTCAGCCAGAATTCGGGGCTGTTGCCGAACACCCGGGCGAGGATAAGCGCGGTCGGCACGGTGACGGCCCGCCGCTGGTTACACAATTCATTCACATGCTTGCGCTGAACGCCCATAGCTTCGGCCAATGCGCCCTGCGTCAGGCCCATCGGTTCCATGAACTCTTCGGTCAGAATTTCGCCGACGCTTGCCGGCCTGCGCTTCGTCGTCAACATGGTTCACCTCAGATATAGCTATGGTCGTCCAGATACACGCTCTTGGCTTCGCCTCGGCCGCCGTCCCATTGGAAGATGAGGCGCCATTGCCTGTTCACGCGGATCGAATGAAAGCCTTCCATATTGCCGCGCGGCTTTTCGAAATGATTGCTGGGCGGCGCCCGCAAATCCTGGTCGGTCGCGGCGTCGTCGATCATCTGGAGCTTTCGGAACAGCCTGGTTTCCAGATCAGGCGGAATGCTCCGTGAACGGGTGTCGTCGACGAAGAAGGCGCGCAACCACTCGTGCCGGAAGTTGACAATCATTTGATCACTCGGCTCTTGCCGTATTGTACCACCCAACGGGGCACAGGGCAAGATACGCCTTCAGGTGGCAATGGCTCGCTGATGGGCATTAGGCCGCGCATCCGCATCGGCGCGGGGGCATGAGCCACGTTTTCGGCAGGAGCGGGTGTAGAAAGACGGGGGTGGCGAGGCCTTGGGGGATGTGTCCTTAAGAGCCCCACCCCGGACTTCGTCTCGACCCTCCCCAAAAGTGGGGCGGGAGGGAGGGTTGCAGGCTCCGCCGTCAGGGCGGGGTATGGCGAGGCCTGGGGATGCGATATGAGGTCGGGCGGTCGCCGACCTTCATGGTCAGGCGCGTCGGGAGATGAGCATGCGGATATCGCGGCGTCGATTTGGGCAAGCCGGCCTGGTGGCCGCCGCCGCGGCCTGGGCCGCACCGGCCTGGGCTCAACTGGAGGCCGAGGCGGCGGGGCCGCCCGCCAACGTGTTTATCAGCCCGTGCGGTCGGCCGTTTCGCGCGAAGGAGGGCCAGCCCTATCCAGTGGTCGATTGGTTCAAATTCGTGGACAAGAATGCCGATGGGCGGATCGATCACGCGGAGTTCCTGGCCGATGCCGCGGGCTTTTTCAAACAGCTTGACCGCAATGGCGACGGGGTCCTCAGCCCGCATGAGATCGCTTTCTACGAGGAGCGCGTGGCGCCGGAGATTCTGGGCTACCGGGTTGATCTGGGCCGCTACACGCCGACACCCTGGCGGCAGCGGTGGGGCGCGCTGCTGCAGCCCGCTCAATTCGGTCCGGGCCAAGGCAGCGGCGGATTGGGCGGCGCGCCGTCCACGCAGATTGATCCGGGCGGCGACACCCGCGAGGAAGACGCCACCGTACGGAAAAAGAAGCTCGACGAGTCCGGCGCCGGCGCCGCGCCGTTCAGCTTCTTCGACGAGCCCGAGCCCCTGATGGCCGCCGATCTGCATTTTCGCGGCCAGGTCTATCGCGCCGATTTTCAGCAACTGGCGGACGCTCACTTCAAGACGCTCGATCACGCGGAAGCCGGTTATCTTAGCCTTGAGACCCTGCCCAAGACGCCGATGCAGCAGCGTTTGGAGCATGGCCGGCGCCGGCGGCGGTAGGCGTCAGCAGCCCCGCGCCGCGATGTCGAACCTGGGTCGCGACACGCTGAACACCGCATAGTCGGTCCCGCCGCGCGTCAGATGACCCAGAGGCGCGACCTCGGCGAAACACCGACCCAGGCGGGCGCTGGTCAGTCGGCGCGGCAGGTCGATGATCAGCCCTGGCCGCGCAAGATCGGGCGCGGGGCCGAGGTCAAGCCAGCGATCGCGTTCGCTGATTTGTAAGGTCGGCGCCTTGAGCG
>JAYUBD010000230.1:0-6697 GCA_043740995.1 Caulobacteraceae bacterium
GCCCAGACCGGCCTGATTTCCAAGGCGATGACCAGCCCCTGCGGCAAGATACGTATCCCGCTCAATGAAAGCCGCGACGACCACTCGCAGATCGAGGAGTTCCTCAGGGACTATCGCGGGGAGGGGATCCAGCACATCGCCCTGGGAACGGGCGACATCTATCACGCCGTCGAGACCATGGTCGGCCGGGGTGTGAAATTCCAGGAGAGTCCTGACACCTATTATGAGGCTCTGGACAGCCGAGTGCCCGGCCACGGCGAGAACCTGCAACGCCTGCGCGCCGACCGCATTCTGGTGGACGGCGCCCCGACCGAGGGCCAGGGCCTGTTGCTGCAGATCTTTACACAGAACATGATTGGTCCGATTTTTTTCGAAATGATCCAGCGGAAGGGCAATGAGGGCTTTGGCGAGGGCAATTTCCGCGCCTTGTTTGAAAGCATCGAGGCCGATCAGGTGCGACGCGGCGTGTTGCCGGCCAAGGGCAGCCAGGATGGCTGATCGCAAGTGGATTCCGGTGCGCGGCGCCCAGGGCGACTATTCACGACAGGCGCATGCTGACCTGCCTGCCGGCACCTATGAGCGCGAGGTTTCCAAGGAAGGGTTTTTCGGACCCGCCGCCTTCTTCCACCATCGTCGCCCACCCACCGGCTGGACCCGGTTCGAAGGGCCGTTGCGCCCGCGCGCCTTCGATCTTGCGGCGCTGAACGAAGCCGTCCCGTCGCCCTGGGCGGCGGTCCGAGTGTTGGGCAACGCCCATCTGGATATCCGTTTTTGGAAACTTTCCGACGCCATGCCCGCCCTGGCGCGCAATGCCGATGGCGACCAGTTGCTGTTCGTCCATCAGGGGCGGGGCGATCTGTTTTGCGACTATGGCCGCATCGCGTTCGAGGCTGGCGACTATCTCTATCTGCCCCGGGGCACGATGTGGCGCCTGGCGCCTGAGGGAGAGGCCGCGCTCTTGATGATCGAAGCGGTCAACGGTCACTATACGCTGCCTGATCGCGGCCTGCTGGGGCCGCACGCCCTGTTCGATCCCGCCATGCTTGATACCCCGGTCATGGACGCGGCGTTCCGCGATCACCAGAACCAGCCGGGCGAGGTCACGGTCGAGATCAAGAAGCGCGGCCAGGTCTCGCGCGTCACCTATCCCTACAACCCGTTGGACGCGGTCGGGTGGCACGGCGATCTGGCCCCGGTGCGCCTGAACGTGGCGTCGATCCGCCCGGTGGCCAGCCATCGCTATCACCTGCCGCCGTCGGTGCATTCGACCTTCCTGGCCGACCGCTTCGTGGTCTGCACCTTTACGCCGCGGCCATTCGAAACCGACCCCGGCGCGCTGAAGGTGCCGTTCTTCCACAACAATGACGACTATGACGAGGTGCTGTTCTATCACGCCGGCGACTTCTTCAGCCGGGACAATATCGCGGCCGGCATGATGACCTTTCACCCCAGCGGTTTCACCCACGGGCCGCATCCCAAGGCTCTGAAGAACATGCTGGTGCAACCCAAAACGGCGACGGACGAATATGCCGTAATGATCGACGCCCGCGACCCCCTCGACGTTGGCGAAGGCGCCGAGGCGGCGGAAAACCGCGCCTATGTCGACAGTTGGAAAACCTGGGAATGAGCGAGTCCGCGCGAGCCAAGCCTTGCTGAACCCGCCGGATCCGGATCTGCTGGCCATGGCCGAAGACGAACTGGCCCGCGCGCTCACCCTCACCTGGCGTGACCTGGCGAAAATCATCCCCTGGGGCGACAGCTTCGACGGTTTGTCGTCGGCCGGTCGAAACGTCACCGTCGAACGGTCCTATCTCTGGGTCGATGCAGTGGGTGGCGACATTCTCTGTGAAGTAGTGACCTATGGCGGACCGTCCCGCTGGGACCAGGGCGCCAAGGCCAGCGCCGTCATCGGCCGGAGCACACCAGCATGAAACTCGCCTCTCTCAAGGCCGGCCGCGATGGGCGTCTCGTGGTGGTTTCCCGTGACCTCGCCTGGTTCACCGATGCCGTCTCAATCGCGCCAACCCTCCAGGCGGCGCTCGACGACTGGGACCGTTTGGAGCCACTGTTGCGCGGCCTGGCGACAAGCCTTGAACATGGCTCGGTTCCCAGGGAACGTTTTCACGAGCATGACGCCGCCAGCCCCCTGCCGCGCGCCTATCAGTGGGCGGACGGCTCGGCTTATGTGAACCATGTGGCCCTGGTCCGCCGCGCCCGGGGCGCGGAAATGCCGCCGGACTTCTGGACCGATCCCTTGATTTATCAGGGAGGATCCGACGGGTTTCTGGGGCCGCGTGATCCGATCCCCCTGGGCGACCCCGACTGGGGATGCGATTTTGAAGCGGAGGTGGCGGTGATCACCGACGATGTGCCGATGGGCGTGGACGCGGACGCCGGCCTGGCCGCCGTTCGGTTGGTGATGTTGGCCAATGACGTGTCGCTCAGGCACTTGATTCCCGGTGAGATGCGAAAATCCTTCGGCTTCTTCCAATCAAAGCCGTCGGGATCCTTCTCCCCCGTCGCGGTGACGCCGGACGAGCTGGGCGCGGCCTGGAGCGGCGGCGTCCTGATGGGCGAGGTGATGGTTGACCTGAACGGGCGACCGTTCGGTCGCGCCAATGCCGGCGTGGATATGACCTTCGACTTCGGGCGTCTGATCGCCCACGCCGCCCGCACCCGGCGGCTGTCGGCTGGCGCGGTAATCGGGTCGGGCACTGTCTCGAACCGGGGCGCCGACGGGGGTCCGGGGCGTCCAATCACGGGCGGTGGCGCGGGCTATAGCTGCATCGCCGAGTTGCGGACCGTCGAGACCTTAAGCAGCGGGGCGCCGCTGACGCCCTTCCTGCGGGCGGGCGATGTGGTGCGCATCGAAATGCGCGACGGCGCCCGCCACTCGATTTTCGGCGCCATCGAGCAACGGGTCGAGTGATCCTGGCTACACCTCAGAGGCGACGGTGCGGGTGACCAGCAGGGCGGCGATCCGGTCAGCCACGCAGGCGCCGGAAACCGGTTTTCGAAGCAGCGAGAAATTGCCCGCCAGCAGGCTGGTGAGCGCCGCTTCGCTTCCTGCACCATTATCAGCATAGCCCGTGACCAGTACGGTCGGCAGCCCGGGGGCCAGAGTCTGAGCCTCTCTGATCAGCGCGATTCCATCCATCCCGCCCGGCATGGTCAGATCGGTCACCAGGACGCCAATGCCGGGTTCGGTCTTCAGCAAGGCGAGCGCCTCGCGGGCATCGCTGGCCACGAATACCTTGAACCCCGCCTCTTCCAACTCGGCGCCCAATGTGTGGCGAACCATCGCTTCATCGTCAACCAACAGCAATTTCATCGCGCGCTGGCCCACGAGCGCGGCGGTCGGGCTGCCCGGCGGGGCGCTCTGCGCGGGGGCTGACAAGGGCAACCAAAGCAGAATGGCGGTGCCTTCGCCCTGGCGGCTGTTCGCGACCAACGCGCCACCCGATTGTTCGGCAAACCCTCGGGCCATGGACAATCCGAGGCCCGTGCCCTCGCCGACCGGCTTGGTGGTGAAGAAGGGTTCCATCGCCTTTTCCAGGGTGGCCGCGTCCATGCCCAGGCCCGTATCGTCGACCCGGAAGCGTATATAGGGGCCGGCGGCGAGCCCCCGCGGGTGGGGTGAATGGTCGGTAATCGACACCGCCTCCGCCGACAGGGTCAATGTGCCGCCACCGGGCATGGCGTCACGGGCATTGGTGGCCAGATTGATGAGGACGGTCTCCAACTGGTTTCGGTCGGCCAGGAAGGCTGTGGCGTCCTTGGCGCAATTGACGTCGATCGCGATGCCGGAGCCCAGGGTATGCGCGAGAATTTCCCGCAGACCGCTCAAAAACGGCTCCGGCGAGATCATTTCGGCTCTCAGGTCCGCGCGCCGCGAAAAAGACAATAGGCGCCGCGTCACCGACGCGCCCCGGTCAGTGGCTTCCAGCACCATCCTGGCCATGCGCCTCACCTCGTCCGGACGGTCCGCGCGCTTCTCGATCAACAGGGTTCCGCCCTGGATCGCCTGCAGCACATTGTTGAGGTCGTGGGCGATCCCGCCGGATAATTGCCCGAGCGCCTCCATCCGCTCGGCATGCGCGGTCCGCGCGAGGGCGGACTCCCGCGCCGCCACCGCGTCGCGCACCCGGGTCTCAAGATCGGCGTTCAGCCGCAGCAGCGCCTCTTCAAGCAGGCGCCGATCGTGGATATCCGTGCACACGCCAACCCAGCGGTCGATGGATCGATCTTCGCCGCGCGCCGGCAGCGCGCGGACCATGTGCCAACGAAACAGACCGTTTGCCCCGCGAAATCGTATTTCGGTGATGTAAGGGGCGCCGGTCGTGACCGATTGCGCCCAGATGTCGGCAACCGAGGCCCAGTCGTCCGGATGCACGACCTCGACCCACCGATCTCCAACCAGATCCATGGCGGCACGCCCGGTATAGGTGCAGAATCCGTCATTGACATAGATGTTTTCGCCGGCGGCATTGGTGACGAACAGCAGACCGGGCAGGGCTTCGGCGGTCGTGCGAAACTGTGCTTCGGACCGCCGCAAAGCCTGTTCCTGCAAGGCGGCGCGGGTGACATCGGTATTGGTTCCGAACCAGCGCCGCAGTTCGCCGTCCGGCCCGAAAATGGGGGCGACACGGGTCAGGAATTGACGGAACTCGCCATCCGCGCCGCGCAGCGGGAAGGTCATCTCAAACGGCGTCGCGCCGGCGATGCATGCGCGCCAAACCTCAAGCACTTTGGGCAGCTGTTCCGGGTCGTGCACCGACTGCCAGCCCCAGCCCGCCATTTGTTCGGGCGTGGCCCCAGTGAATGCGTACCAGCGCTGATTGTACCAGAATATCGTGCCGTCCGGCTCCGCCATCCAACAAAGGGTGGGAAGACCGTTGGCCAGGGTTCGAAATTCGTCGGCCGCCCGCTCAAGGGCTTCGGCGGCCCGCGCCTGTTCGACCACGGCCCAGGTCCGCGCCGCGACCTCCTCGATCAGGCGAACTTCATCCTCGGACCAGACGTGACGCTCCCGATGGCTGACATAGAGGGTGGCGCGAAGCTCCCCGTCCCGGACCAGGGGAACAGTGACAACCGACCCCATGTCCAGAGTCAGGTGCGCGGGACCAGGAGGCGGGGCCGCCGGGTCTTCAATCAGATCGGAGGCGATCCGGGTCTTGCCGCCGCGCAACTCCAGCAGGACCGTCTCTCCGAAATCGCGCAGACTGTGTTCGCCCACCCCGCTTGGCGCCACACCGTCGGTATATTCATGCTGGATCCTGACGTGCTCTCCGTCCGCTTCGACTTCGCCAATTCCCGCCCGGCTGGCGCGAAGATGCCGGCCCAAGAGCCTGGCGGCGGCGGACATCGCTTGGCGCGGCGCGGCGTTCAGTTGGTCCGCGAGCTCTATCAGAAAGGCCTGCCGACGTTCCGCCGCCACCCGGGCGGTCATGTCGATGGTGATGCCGACCAGACCGATGATCTTGCCGTCTCTGTCCTTCAGCGGCGCCCGGGTGGACTGAAAGGTGCGATGGGCAATGCGCGAGGCGGCGGGGCCGTCCCACGCCGGCTCGGTTTCGTCATGGGACTGGGTGGCGCCGTCACGGATGACCTGCAGATCACGCGCCAGCCGCCGTCTCCCATCCTCGGCATTGTCGCTATACTCCTCTGCGGTGCGTCCGATGACCTGATCGGCCGGCTTGCCGATCACCGCGAGGGTGGCGGGATTGGCATAGAGCATCCGCCCTTCGCGGTTCTTGGCGTAGATCATGTCCGGTGACGAGGCGCCGACCGCGGTCAACAGGGCGGCCAGACGGCGGGCTTCCGCGTCGCTGGCCCGCAGGGCGGAATCGGTCGCGGACATCCGTCTTCTACCCTCCCGCACGAACATAGCCGCCCCGGCGGCGATGCACGCGGCCAGCAACAATAGCCTCAGGCGAAAGGTCAGGGTCGCGGCATCTCGATCGCCCTGGGCGAGGCGCTGCGCCGTTGAGCGATGCCGCGCCAACAGTTGCCGTTCAGTCGCCTGAATATCCGCGATGTCGGCGCGAGCGGCGTCCATCAGGCTCGGGCCCCGATCCGTACCGACGAGGGCATAGGCCGCGGCCCGGTTTCCGGCGGCGGCCAACCGAACGCCTTCGTCCAAAACGCTTAGCCGGGCGCTCGCCACCTGACGTAGATGTTCGACCCGGGCGCGTTGCGCGCTGTCCGTGATGGTCAAGGCGGCGAGATGCTCAATCTGCGCCGGCGCGCGGGACCGGGCGGCGAGGTAGGGCTGAAGATAGGCGGCCCGCTCGACGATCAAATAGCCGCGTTGACCTGACTCGGCATCCTCGAGCGTGGACAACAGTCCCTGTGTTTCGCGCAGGACATCCTGGGTGTGCGACCGAAGATCGGCGTCGACCGGGCGATCCACCGAGCGGAGTTGCTGAATCCGGTTATCCACGAGGATCAACGTGAGCCCCACCAGGACAATGGTGATGAACAGGTACACGCGCCGCAAAACCTGCCACCTCTCAGACCAAGCCTAACGTGACCTTAGGAGGTCGAGCCTCTGTCGGCAAATGCCCCTTAATGGCTTCCTCCTGCTGACGCGTGGCGGGCGCGGGGTGACCTGCTGCGTGTGGAACACTCTGGCGGCTCGCGAATTTGGTATCTCATTCTCCCCAGGGAGATTTTGCTTCCCAGGAGGTTTTGGAAA
>JAYUBD010000231.1:0-1973 GCA_043740995.1 Caulobacteraceae bacterium
CCGGCTATTTTGGCGATCCTGGCTCTGGCGGCGGCGACGGCATCCGCCGCGCCCGTCGTCACCCCCCACGCCGCCACCGAACTTGTGGCGGCGACGCGAGGCGTTTCGCCCGGCGGAACCCTTCAGGTCGCCGTCGTGCAGCATCTGGACAAGGGCTGGCACAGCTATTGGCGCAATCCCGGCGACGCCGGCGAAGCCACCACCGTCCGCTGGACCCTGCCGACCGGCTGGCAAGCCGGCGAGATCATTTGGCCAACGCCGAAACGCCTGCCGGTGGGACCCATCATGAACTACGGCTATGAGGGCGAGGTCATCCTGCCGATCACCCTGCGGGCGCCGACCGGCCTGCGGCCCGGCGACCGCGTCACGCTCTCGGCGGCGGTGGATTTCCTGGTCTGCGCCGAGGTCTGCATCCCCGGCAGCGCCAGGGTCGCTCTACCGGTGGTGGTCGGTCCGACTGGACCCGACCCTGAATGGGCCGGCCCCATTGCGCACGCGCTCGCCGCAGCGCCCAAGGATGTCGGCCTGCAGGCCGTATTTGAAACCCAGGCCGGCGCCGTAAGGCTGGCCGTAACCGGCGATGCCGTCGCCGGGGCGGCGGCGACCGACGCCTATTTCTATCCCTATTCCGACAAGCTGATCGATCACGCCAAACCCCAGGCCGTCGAACGCGGCGCGCAAGGGCTGACCCTGACCCTGGTCACGGGCGAGGCCTTTGCCGGTGGCGCCCGGCCCGCGCGCATAACGGGCGTGCTGGCCCTGGATGGTGCGGCCTATGGTATCGACGCCGCGCCCGGACCTCTACCGGCGGGCGCCGCCGGTCTGGGCGCGCCGCGCAAGCCGGTCTCGCGCGCCGGCCTCGGTCTGGCCGCCGCCGCGACCTTTGCCTTTATTGGTGGGCTGATCCTCAACCTCATGCCGTGCGTGTTTCCCATTCTCTCGATCAAGGCCGCCGCCCTGGCGCGGCATGGCGGCGACCGACGATCCGCCCGGACTTCGGCCCTGGCGTTTTTGGTCGGCGTCCTGGCGACCTTCCTGATCCTGGCCGGGATGCTGATCGCCGCGCGCGCCGCCGGCGAGGCGGTGGGTTGGGGATTCCAGCTGCAGTCGCCGCTGATCGTGGCTCTGCTCGGTCTGGTGATGCTGGCCGCCGCGCTCAACCTTTCGGGCCTGTACGAAATCGGCGCCTCGGCCCAGGGTCTGGGGGCCGGCCTCGCCTCGCGCCCCGACAGGCTGGGATCGGCCTTCACCGGCGTCCTGGCGGTGGTGGTCGCGGCGCCCTGCACCGCGCCGTTCATGGGGCCCGCCCTGGGTTTCGCCCTGACCCAGGATGCGGCAACCGCCCTGGCGGTGTTCCTGGCGCTGGGGCTGGGCTTCGCCGCCCCCTTCACCCTGCTGGCTTTCACGCCCGCCTTGATGAGCCGTTTGCCGCGACCGGGCGCATGGATGGACACCTTCAAGCACGCCCTGGCCTTTCCGATGTACGCCGCCGCCGCCTGGCTGCTTTGGGTATTGGCGCAGCAGACCGGTCCGGAGGGACTGGCGCGCATGCTGGCCGCCGCCGTGGCTCTGGGACTGGCCGCCTGGTTGTTCGGCGCCGCTCAAAAACGTCAGGCGCTGGGCGGCTCGGGCCTGGGCGGGTCGATCGCCGCCGCCCTGGTCCTGATCGCCGGTCTGGCGACGGCGGTGGTGGGCGGCTATCCTCCGCCGACCGCGTCGGGCGCGTCGGCAGAGGCCGGTCATCTCGTCGCCCGGCCCTGGAGCCCCGCAGCGGTGAGCACCCTGCGCGCCCAGGGCATTCCGGTGCTGGTCAATTTCACCGCCGCCTGGTGCGTTACCTGCCAGGTCAACGAACGGGTCGCCTTTTCCAGCGGGGCGGTCGCCGCGGCGCTGAAGCGGACGGGCGCGGTCTATCTGGTGGCGGACTGGACCAATCACGACGGCGCCATCGCCAAAGCGTTGACCGACCATGG
>JAYUBD010000232.1:0-6664 GCA_043740995.1 Caulobacteraceae bacterium
GCGGCGGTGATCGTCCAGGTCGCCAAGGGCTATTATCACTTCGAGTTCGACAAATACCTGCTCTGGTATGCGTTGCCCAATTCTGTTGACCTGGTGATCATGGTGATCCTCGCGGTCTTCATGCAGGTCCTGGCGCCCAACAAGTTCGTCGGGTGGGGTTTGATGGTGTTGTTCATCATCGCCTTGTTCGCGCTGCCGGGACTGGGGATTGAGCACAATCTGCTGGTGTTCGGCGAACGCAATCCCACGCCGCTGTCCGATATGAACCGCATGGGCCGCTTCTGGATTGGCGCCTGGTGGTTCCGTCTCTATTGGGCGGCCTTTTGCGCGCTTCTCCTGGTTGTCGGCCACGGGCTTTGGCGTCGCGGCGCCGAGACGCGTTATGCGGCACGATTGAAGGCGCTGCCTGGGCGTTTGCGGGGGCCCGCCGGTTGGATCGCGATCGCGGCGATCACGGTGTTTGTCGGCGCCGGCGGGTACATCTATTTGAACACCAATATCTGGAATCCCTATCGGACCGACGATGGGGATGATCGCTGGCTGGCCGACTATGAGCGCGCGCTGCTGCCGTATGAGCGTTTGCCGCAGCCCGGCGTGACGGCGGTCAAGCTGGTCATAGCGATCTCCCCTCGGATTCCACTGATGGAGACCAAGGGCCTCTATTGGCTGGAGAACAAGACGAGCCAGCCGATCCGCGAAGTCCATGTGCGTTTTGATCGACGGCTCGATGTGCGGGCCCTGAGTGTGCAGGGCGGCTGGGCCAAGAAGAGCTATGATCGGTTCAACTACCGGATTTTCGCGTTCGACGAGCCGATGGCGCCGGGCGACCGCCGGTGGTTGTCGTTCGAGACGCGCCTCACCCAACACGGGTTTCGCAACGCCAAGCGCAAGACCCGCGACCTGACGACGGTGGTGGACAACGGAACCTTCGTCAATTCCTTCGAGTTCGCGCCACAAATCGGCATGACCCGGGACCAGTTGCTCACCGACCGCGCCAAGCGCCGCCGCTTCGGCCTGCCGACCGCCCTGCACCCGCCGCTGTTGGGCGACGCGCCCTCTCGCGCCTTCTCCTATGCGGCGCATGTCGGCTGGACGACCGCCGACATTACCATCTCCACCGACGCCGATCAGCTGCCGATCGCCCCCGGTGAGCGGGTTTCAGATGTAACCACGGGCAACCGCCGCACCGCCCATTTCGTGTCGAGCACGCCGATCCTGCTGTTTTTCTCGATCCAGTCGGCGCGCTACGCCCAGGCGCACAGCCTCTATAAAGGGGTGGATCTGGCGGTGTATTTTGATCCACAACACGGGGCGAACGTGCCGCGGATGATCCGCGCGCTGAAGGCCTCCCTCGACTATTATCAGACCAATTTCAGTCCCTACCAGTTTCACCAGGCCCGCATTGTCGAGTTTCCGGACTATGCGCGCTTCGCCCAGTCATTCGCCGGAACCTTTCCCTGGTCCGAAGGGCTGGGCTTCATCGCCGACTATCACGACCCCGCCAGAATCGATCTGGTCACCTATATCGCCGCCCATGAATTCGCCCACCAATGGTGGGCGCATCAGCTGATCGGCGCCGACCAACAGGGGGCGACGACTCTCACCGAGACGCTGGCCCAGTACTCCGCGCTCCGGGTGATGCGGAGCCTCTACGGACCGGACAAGATCCGTAAATTCCTGAAATACGAACTCGACAGCTATTTGCGGGCACGCGGCGGCGAGGCGGCGGCCGAACAGCCGCTCGAGACGGTGGAAGATCAGGGCTATATTCACTACCAGAAGGGTTCGCTGGTGATGGACCGCCTCGCCAACGAGATCGGCGAAGCGGCGATCAATCGCGCCTTGCGCGGGCTTCTGGCCCGCTATGCGTTCAAGGGCGCACCCTATCCGACATCCCTCGATCTGGTGGCGGCGTTAAGAGCCGAGGCGCCCGCCGACAAGCAGACCCTGATTACTGATCTGTTCGAGAAGATCACCCTCTACGCGCTGCAGTCGCGGCATGCGGAAGCCCGGCTTCGGGCGGACGGACGGTGGGATGTCAGCCTGACTCTGGAAGCGCAAAAATTCCATGCCGACGGCGCCGGCAGGGAAGTAACCACGCCGATGAACGAAGTCCTCGAGGTCGGCCTGTTCGCCGCCAGTCCCGATGCCGCGGACTTTGGGCCAGCCCAGGTGATCGCCTTTGAAAGGCGCGCGATCCGATCGGGGTCCCAGACCTTGCACTTCATCACGGACCGGCGACCGAAGCTGGCCGGTGTCGATCCCTATGACGAGCTGATCGACCGCAATTCCACCGACAACACCATCCCGGTGTCCTGAGCAAAGTGTCCTGAGCACGCAGGGGCGGCGAGTCCGCCGGTCAGCAGGTTTGACCTGACATCGCCATCACCAGGGCGGCGGCGATCTGCTGAACGTTATACGGTTTGCGCACGACCGGCGCATCAAAGCCGTCGGGCGTCGTTCCCGGTTCGTGGTAACCGGTGGCGAACACGAACGGTATGCCGCGCGCTCGTAAAGCCTTGGCGATCGGCGCCACCGATGCGCCGTTGATGTTGCAATCCAGAACGGCGGCATCGAAGGTGAGGCCCAGCATGCGCTCGGCCTCTTCCATACTGGCGGCCGCGCCAACCACCACCGCGCCGGCTTCGCAGAGCCCGGCCTTCAACTCCAGGGCCAGCAGGACCGCGTCCTCGACGATCAAAACCTTGACGCCGGCTATGTCGACCGCGCCGCCATCCAACACCGTGTCATCGGCGACGTGCTCGGTGGGCGCCGATGCAACCGCGCCGTTCAGGGTCCTTTGCCGCGGGTGGGCATCCTCGTTCGCCAATGCCGAGGGCCCGGCGATCAAGGTGGCGCACATGCCTTCCGGTTTGAATTTGAGGACGACCTCGCCCCCCAGTTCGCGCCCGGTGACGTGTTCCAGAAGGGTATAGCCGAAACCGCGACGCGACGGCGTCGTCACGGTGGGGCCATTGGTCTCGGTCCAGATCAATTCGAAGCCGCCGGTCGGCAAGGTTCGCCAGCGCACGTCCACCCGACCGCTTTCATTGGACAGCGCCCCGTATTTGACGGCGTTGGTCGACAATTCGTGCAGCGCCAGGGTGAGGGTGTTGGTGGCGCGGGGGTTGAGGATGATTTCCGGCCCATCCCATAGCGCCTGCCGTCCGGCGAGGCCGCCAAGTTCGGCCGCCGCGATATTGCGGATTTCCGCCCCGCGCCAGCGTGTGGAGGTGAGCAGGGTATGGGCCGCCGCCATGGCGTCCAGCCGGCCGGAAAAGGTTTTCAGAAATGAGTCCAGCGAGACCGTCCGGCGCGCCGACCGAGAGGCGAGCGACTGAACAGAGGCCAGGACGTTTTTGACCCGCTGATCGAGTTCCGAGACCAGAGCCTCTCGCTCGTCCTCCGCCGCCTTGCTTCCGGTTATATCTCGCAACACGCCGATGACCCGGCGCATGGCGCCCTTTTGACGGATGAGCACCGCCGCCAGATCGACCCACACCGTCCGCCCGTTATCGGGTCTAACCAATCGAAACCGAACTTCGAAACGACCGCTTTTGTGCAGATTGGCGACGACGTGATCGCGCACCGCAGCAAAATCGTCCAAATGCACGAAGGCCTTCGCCGACTCGCCGCCATTGGCCTTCATCGCCCCGGCCGGCACGCCGGTGATGGCGCTGGCCAATTCGCTGAAGATGAAGCGGTCCTTGGCGACATCCCACTCGAACTCGCCCATCCCCGCAGCGGAAAGCGCGAGCGAGGCCCTGTCTTTCGACGCGCCCCCGACGACCATACGCGACGTCTGATTTATCTGATCCACCATGCGACAATAAGCCTCGCACATTTTCCCGCGTGGCCAAAGGCCTTAAAATCAGGTTTTGACGGAACAAACCGGGAGCCTGCATCGTTTTTGCCAAGCAATCCTCGCTCGGTTAACCTCAGCGACTTGTCCGGAAAAGTTATACAACCGCCGTGTACGCAGGGCGGTGTCGGGAGCGGGAAACTTTCAGCCAATGCCTTCAGCCTGGAGATCCAACATGTCCACCGAATCCCCCGCCGCGACCGTCGAGGAAACCACGCGCGCCGCCGCCGACGAGGCGGAAAAGGCCGTCAATCACGGCCAGAAGATTCTGGTCGACGCCATCGCCAAGGCCGAAAAAACCATCATCGATTCGGCCCGGAGCACGGAGAAAGCCTTGAAGGATGGCTTTCAGACACTGCGGGATCAGGCTAGGCCCTATGCCGACAACGCGTCCCAAAGTGTCGATGACGCCCAGCGATATGTCGCCGACCGCGTGAAGGAGCGCCCGTTGACCGCGACCTTGATTGGCCTCGGCCTGGGGGTGTTTGTCGGCCTGCTGATTGCAAGTCGCGACCGTTGATCCTTCGGCGCCTTATCCTGGGGCTGGCTGGGGCCGCCGCGCTGGCCGCCAGCGCCGCCGTGATGGTCGTGGCGCTGGCGTTCGCGCTTTACGCACTGGTCGAGCCCTATGTCGGGCGGGCCGGCGCCGCCGCCATTGTGGTGGGTTCCGCAGCCTTGCTGATGGCGCTTTGCGCGGCCCTGATCTTCCTCGTCGCCCGCCCTCGAAGGCGCAAGGCCTTGCCGCCGAAGGCCATGCACTCGTTGGTGGATCGCGCTTTGGAATTCGTTCGGGACAAGCCGGTGGTCTCGATCGCCGCGTCGCTGGCCGCCGGCCTATTCGCGATTCGCGACCCAAAATATCTGGGCGCGGCGATCAGGGCGTTTCTCGAAGGCAGGCCGCCAGAACGGGGCGAAGCGAGGTCAGCGGCTCGGAAGGCCGCCAAAGCAAAGGTCTAGCGGACCGTTCCTCGGCGCGTTAAGTCGCCGGTATGCACCCAAGCTCGATGTTCCGAGAGATCCGCAGCGAGGTTCTGGCCGCCTGGGTGGCAGAGCGCGGCTTTGGCCTGATCGCATGCGCGGCGGGTGAGGGCGCCGCGCCGTTGACGGCCCACGTCCCCGTCCTCTTTGAGGAGGGTCTGCTACGGTTCCACCTGTCCGCCGCCAATCCGCTCTGCGCGCAACTGCAACAAGGCGCGCGGATGCTGGCGGTGGTAAGCGGCCCCGACGCCTATGTCAGCCCAGACTGGTATGAGGCGGCGAACCAGGTTCCTACCTGGAACTACTGCGCGGTGGAAATCGAGGGCGTCCCCCGCGCGCTGGACCGCGCCCGGACCGTGCAATTACTGGATGATCTCAGTGCTCATTTCGAAGCGCGGCTCGCGCCCAAGCCGGCCTGGACACGCGGCAAGATGGACCCGGCGGTGTTCGAGGCGATGCTGGGCGGGATCGTCGGATTCGAGGTGATGGTGGAGCGCTTCGAAGGCACGGCCAAGCTGTCACAGAACAAGCCAGACGCGGTTATCGCGCGGGTCGCCGCCGCGTTGCGGCTGCGGACCGAGGCCGGATCGCGCGCCGTGGCCGAACGCATGAGCGGCGAGCCTCCCGCAGCCTGAGGCCCGAATTCAGGTGGGGAACACCGCCTGCAGACTCAAGGCGCCATCGCCGTCGGGCCCCGCCGGGGTCGCATGAACCCCAAGACGACCGCCGGCCATTTCGATCCGTCTGGCCAGATGGAAGGCCGGCGCCCAGCGCCCCGCGCGGCCTTCGGCGAAGGCCAGGCCCGCCAGGCCCCGCGCTGTCTCTTCCGCCAGCCGCACCCGCACGCCGCGCGCCAGAATTTTGATGCCGGCGCCATCGCCGGTCCGTTCCACCGTCACCGTGGCGACCCCCCCCGCCGCCAGAGCGCCGGCCGCGATCTGGCTCAGGCCAAGGAGGGCGCGGGCCGCCGGACCGGGAAGGGCATCGACGACGAGCCACTCCAGGCGCGCCCGCCCGCCCGTGAACAATGCCGCGACCAGACTCTCCAGTTCAGCCGCTCCCATCGCGCCATCGCCGGCGCCATAGGCGGCGCGGCAAAAGTTCAGCAGGCCGAGCAGCGTTTCCGCACTGGCCTCGACCAGAGCGAGGGCCTCCTCGCGCGGCGCGCCCGCCGAAGGGTCACGCATCAGGGACAGGCCGGATACCAGGCCGGTAGCCGGACCCATCAGGTCGTGGATCAGCCGCGAGACGAGATGACCGGGAAGGTTGGCATCGAAGGCTTCTGACATGGCGCGGAGGAAGGTCGCCTGATTTGGCTCTTTGGCAAATGGGTCTCGGGCCTTAAGAGCCGCGTCATGACGCAAATCTCGATAGACGACCGTGATGCCCTGGGCGCCGCGCTGGCGGCGATCACGGTCGAGGCCGCCCGCTTGATCCTGCCGCTGTGGCGGACCGATGTTTTGGTGGACACCAAGGCGGATCAAAGCCCGGTGACCGAGGCCGATCGCCGGGCGGAGACACTGATCCTCATGCGCCTCGCCGACGCCTTCCCGGATGTGCCGGTCATTTCGGAGGAGTATTCCAGCGAGTTCGGCACGCCGGATGTCATCGCCGCCCGCTTCTTCCTGGTGGACCCACTGGATGGGACCAAGGCTTTCGTGCGCGGTGATCCCAATTTCACGGTCAATATCGGTCTGATCGAAGGCGGCAGGCCGGTGGCCGGCGCCGTCGCCGCGCCGCCTTCCGGCGAGGTCTGGCACACCACGGCGAATGGGACCGTGAAACGGTCATTCGATGAGAGCGCCGCCCGGCCGGTGCGGGTCC
>JAYUBD010000233.1:0-1969 GCA_043740995.1 Caulobacteraceae bacterium
TGGGCGGCGGGCTGCGGGTGGGGGTTCTGGTCACCTTCATCCTGTCGGTGCAGCGGTTCTTCGAGCCGGTTCGCCTGCTGTCCATGCAGTATACGGTGATGCAGCGGGCGATGGCGGCGGGCCATCGCATTTTCGAGGTGTTGGACGTGCCGGTGACCATCACCGACAAGCCGGACGCCGTGGCCCTGCGGGACGTCCAATCGACCATTGAGCTGGATCACGTCACCTTCGGCTATGCGCCGGGCCGCGCCATCCTGCATGATGTGAGCCTGAAAATCGAGCCGCGTCAGGTCGTGGCGCTGGTCGGCCCCACCGGATCCGGCAAGACCAGCATCACCGCCCTGGTGCATCGCTTTTATGATGTGAACGCCGGCCGGGTCTTGGTCGGCGGCCATGATGTTCGCGACGTCACCCTGGACTCGCTGGGAGGCCTGGTGGGGATGGTGTTGCAGGAGCCCTTCCTGTTCTCGGGCACCATCGAGGCGAATATCCGCTACAATACCGCAGGAGCGACCCGCCGGGATGTCGAGGCCGCCGCCCGATCCGTCTCGGCTCATGCCTTCATTGAAGCCCTGCCGGACGGCTACGACACCCAGCTCGGTCAGCGCGGGCGAAATCTCTCCATGGGCCAGCGGCAGCTGATCTCATTCGCCCGCGCTCTGGTGGCCGATCCCCAGATCCTGATTCTGGACGAGGCGACCGCCAATATCGACAGCTTTACCGAACAGGCGATTCAGAAAGCGTTGAAGGTGCTGTTCGCCGGGCGCACCTGCCTGGTAATCGCGCACCGGCTTGCCACGGTGCGCGATGCCGACACGATCATCGTGCTGCAACAAGGGCGTATCGTCGAACAGGGTCCGCACGACGTCCTGATCAGGAATGGCGGTCTCTACGCGCGACTCTACGCTTCGGCTCACGGTTCTTTCGACGATCTGCCTGACGCGAGCGAGGCGGCGAACCCTCCGGCGGTTCAGACCTGACCCGTTGATGCGCGGCCACCACGGCCGCCATGGCGCGAACCGTCTTGACCCACTTACGTTCGGCGCGACTCACGGCGCCGGTTCCGACGCCACGGCGCCGTTGAACCTGAATTTTCCTGGCATTTGATCCCCATCCGTCCTGAGGGTGCTTTATGACGCCGCCGCGGGCGCGGGAAGATGCAGCGGCGCGCGAGAAGTTGCATGCCGCACCGCGGCGCTGGCGACCGTCGCAACGCTCGTGAAGCGCCGGGCGCCACAAGATTGGGCGCCCCCGGGCATTCGCCCGCTGTTGGCCCGTTAGCGGCGATGCCGCGCTCGATCGGGTGCTAGGGACCGGCAACGGAGCCCGATTGTCGATATGCGCGTTCTGATTTTTGATCCCGACGAAGCGCGCGCCGCGCTCGTCGCCCAGGGCCTGGCGGACATCCATCCGCTTGAGGTCAGGCGGGTGAGCCACGCGTCGCGCCTCGCACTGGATATCGCCGACTTTTCGCCGGACGTGATCGTGGTCGCCTGCGACAGTCCCGACCGCGACACCCTGGAAGGGTTGCGCGAGGCGACCGCGGGCAATCCGCGACCGGTGGTGATGTTTGTCGATCGGTCATTGCCGGGACTGGCGACGGCGGCCGTGGAAGCCGGCGTGGCGGCTTATGTGGTCGACGGCCTGGCGCCTGGTCGGGTGCAAGCGGTGCTGGAAGTGGCGATGACGCGCTTCACGCTGATGCAGCGCCTGCGCGCCGATCTCGTCAAGGCCAAGGCTGATCTCGCCTCGCGCAAGACCATCGAACGCGCCAAGGGCCTGTTGATGAAGCAGCGCGGACTGGACGAGGAAGCCGCCTATGGCGCCTTGCGAAAACTGGCCATGGATACCGGTCGATCCTTGCCGGCGGTGGCGGCTGATCTGATCACCTTTGCCCATGTTTTGAAGGGGGGGGCGGCGTGAGCCTCGAGACGATCTTACGCCGACCGGGGTCTGTCGCCCTGATCGA
>JAYUBD010000234.1:0-1964 GCA_043740995.1 Caulobacteraceae bacterium
GTCGGGGCGGAGGTCCGCATGAACCGGGTCTTGAACTGCTGGCCGTGGCTGCGGTCGTTGACCCATTCGCCGGACGCCGTGATCCACTCGCCCGCCGAAATGATCGCGGCGTGGCCAACCATGGTGACCAGGTCGCGGTGGCCGCGAGCCTTGATCCGGATGACGCAGAAGCCGTTTTCGGCGTTGTGGAACGTCACCCGTTCGACCAGGCCGGCAAGCACCTCGCGCTCGGGTGATTGGGTCTCCTGCTTCACGATCACGGCCGCCGCTGATGCACTTGCATTCGGTCAAGGTAGAGCAGGCCCCGCGGCGAGCACAGGGCGTCACGCACGGGACCCGCGCGCCGACCGCGAGATTGGGGTCACTCCTTGAAGGTTCGGTCCATTTGCAGGACGGCGTCGAGCAGCGCTCCCATTCCGCGCGCCGTGGAAGGAAGCCCGTTGGTAAAAATCGTACCCGTGGCCGGCTCAAAGACGCCAATGAACGGTTCGCGGGCGCTCCCCGAACGAGCGGCGCCGGCGCTACGACGCCGGGAGCGATAGCCCCGGCATACTTCACGGCTCTCGGCCAGTTGCCGGGTGATCTTCTTCCAGTCGAAGACGACGTCCGGGTGCGACCGGCGCATGTGGCGCTTGTCTTCCGCATCCAGCGTGTAATTGCGGATGCGCATCAGGTGGATGTTGCTCCGGTAGTATTTGATCGTCAGATAGCAAAACCCCTTCCGGGTTGTGATGAAGGCGTTGGCCGGCTTACGTTCCATAGCCCCTCTTCGAACACCCTTGGGCGATCGCGACCTCTCGTATCCCCGACGAATCGAAAGCTACGCGATCGCCAAAATGATGTCACGGATGATCACAGAATTCGCAGGCGACATCCGGCGCTTCAAGTTCGTGAAAGTTGCCTGCATAGCGCCATTCTTCCAGAGCCGGGCCCAGGTCGCCGGCAACAGAGCGATCATATGAGAATAACCGCATTCTTGGCGGATTCTCGCATATGAGAATTTGACGCCAACCGCTTAATTCGCGCCCTTGGCCAGATGGCTCCGAACGTTCTGACACTTCCAGGCGAGCATCGGCATCGCCCCAATCCGTGCCTTTATCTCTTCCGAGACGGCCAATTCGGAGGGGTCGATCTCTCCATGATTGAAAACACCATCCAGAAACGCCGCCTCCCCAGGCGTGAGCTCGAACAAAGGAGCCAGTCGCTCACGGCAGAGCGCCACAGACTCCTCGATCCAGGCCTCGACACCCCCCTCCCCCGCGAACCGATCACGCGGAAGGCAGATGGCAAGCTTCTGGCGTAGCTCGCGAGGGTTGCCGCCGATGTCATTGATCGAGGCCAGACGCCAGTCGCGTCGGTCGGAGGCGCCATAGGCGAGCACGGCGGCCTTGATCCAGGTCCAGTCGAGGCCGGGAATGTCGAGGATCCGACGCGCATCGAACAGATCGCGCGCCGCCTGGCGATCGATCAGCGCAACAAGCTTTCCGGCGACCACTTCGTGAAGATCAAGAACAGGGACATCCGTCACCTGCGTTCCGCCCAGGTCGATCGACGACATGCGCGCGGCGCCAAACAGCGGCTGACGCGACATATAGTTAATGTCCACCTCAAGCGTGGCGGCGCCCCCGAGTGCGGAACCGAAGCGAGCGATCCATTTGCCGCCGGCATGGTCGTCGGGCTGGCGACGGATGGCGTAGCCTTGCGCGGTCAACAGGCGACCCAGGGCCGCGTCGACCTGCGGCCGTTCTGCCTCCATGGCCGCGCGATCAAGCGCACCAATGTAGTTCAGGTCGATGTCGACCGAAAGACGATCAAGCTTGAGATGGAAGGCGTTCAGCGCGGTGCCCCCCTTCAAGACGAGGCGCTCAGCCAGCACGGGATCGCGAGCGATCTCATGCAGCAAGTCCATCAGCCGCAGTACCTTCTCCAGTGTCCCGGCCTGCAGACCGGTTTCTCCGGCGATC
>JAYUBD010000235.1:0-1960 GCA_043740995.1 Caulobacteraceae bacterium
GTCAGGACCATCGCCATCGATACCGCCCAGGCGATGATCGCGCGCCTGACCGGAACCGCCGCCGAAGCCTCAGAGGTCGAACAGGCCCTGAGTGCCCACGCCTAAGGAGCGCGAAGCACACGTGTCGGTATTGACCAACCCCCAGGACGCTCACTTCTGGATCTTCATCGCCCTGCTGGTGTTTGGCTTCGTCCTGTGGCGCGCCAAGGTCCCCGGCCTTGCGGCCAAGGCGCTGGACGATGCCGGCGCCAAGGTTCAGGCGCAACTCGACGAAGCCAGGCGCCTGCGTGAGGAGGCGCTGTCACTGCTGGATCAGGTCAAGGCGCAGCGCGTGGAAACCGAACGGGCCGCCGGCGAAATGCTGCGCAACGCCGAAGCCGACGCGACCCGGATGGGCGCCGAAGCCGCCGTGAAACTTGAAGAGGACATCAGGCGCCGCGGCGCCCTGGCCGAGCGCAAGATCGCCACTGCCGAAGCCCAGGCCACGGGCGAGGTCAAGGCCGCGGCCGCCGACCTGGCCGCGCAGGCCGCCGAGGCCGTGCTCGTCGCCCGCCTGGCGCGCGGGGACGGCGATCCCTTGATCGACTCGGCCCTGGCCAATCTGGGGCGCCGCTTCGCCCCGACCTGAGACCCGCGTCAGCGAGTGATGCAAGGGCGCGAAAAAACCCGCACAGCCCCTTGTAACCAATCGACACGCCACCGCGTAATATGCGGCATGACCCCGCGCCGCGACACCGCCGCCTTCGCCCTAGCCGCCGCCCTGCTGGGGCTGACCGCGCTGACATCGACCGCGGTTCGCGCCAGAGATGCCGCCCACCCCACGGTAGTCGAGCTTTTCCAAAGCCAGGGTTGTTCATCCTGCCCGCCGGCCAATGCCAATCTGCTGGCGATCATTGATCGACCGGGCATTTTGGCCCTGAGCTTTGGCGTCACCTATTGGGACAGCCTCGGTTGGAAGGACACCTTCGCCTCGCCGCAATATACAGCGCGGCAATGGTCGTATGCGCACGGCCTGCACCACGACAATGTGTTTACCCCCCAGATGGTGATCAATGGGCGGCGTGATGGCGTCGGCGTCGATGCCAAAGCCTTGCAAACGCTGATCGCCGAGGGTGATCGCGGCGTCGGCGGCCCGACGATCACCCTGCGCGGCGGGGCCGTTCTTGTGTCGGCGGCGGCGACGGCCGCGCCCGCCGATGTCTGGCTGGTTCGCTATGATCCTCGCGTGGTCTTGGTGCCCATCAAGCACGGCGAGAATGGCGGCAAGACCCTGCCCCACCGCAACGTCGTGCGTGAACTCTCCCGACTCGGGAAATGGCAGGGCCAAGCTGAAAACTTCGCCATAGCCCGAGCCGGCGATCCGGCCCTGAGGACGGCGATCCTGGTTCAAGTCCCGCGCGGCGGCGCGATCATCGCGGCAGCGACCAGTTGATCATCCATTTCATCGGCGGTGAAGCACGCCTGCAGTCTGACTCCATGGCCGCCACCCCGAAGCAGCGGGACGAGGGTTGGACCATAGCGGTCCAACCCCGACTTCGCTAACCTGACGCACCGGCCGTTCGGTAAGCTGAGCGGCCAAGGCGGCGATCGACAGCAGCAGGACCGAGCATGGCCACGGATTCAGCGACACCAACCTTTCTGAGTCCCGCCCGGCGACGACTGGGCCAGGAGATTATTTATCGCCATTCCGTGGTCGTGCGCATGACCCACTGGATCAATGTTCTGGCGGTCAGCCTGTTGCTGATGAGCGGCCTGCAGATTTTCAACGCCCATCCGCATCTCTATTGGGGCCAATATGGCGCCGACGCCGACAAGCCGTGGCTTGAACTGGTGGCGAAGGATCCCAGCGCCGATAAACTAATCGGCGTGGCCCGGCTCGGTCGCCTTGAGATTCCCACCAACGGCGTACTCGGCGTCTCGTCGGGCGCCGACGGCCAACCCGGCGAGCTGGGCTTTCCAA
>JAYUBD010000236.1:0-1953 GCA_043740995.1 Caulobacteraceae bacterium
TCTGGTTCGGCCGTGCGCATCGCGCGCGCCTCTTCGTGCTGGATGACCGCCGACTCCAACGCGCCCACGATCAGGCCTGTGGTTGTGTCAAGAGCCGACCAGAGGTCGTCCAACGGCCAGTCGTAACGCGCCGACCAAAGACTAGCTTCGTCCATGCCATACAAAAGGTCCACGGAGCCTCGCAATTTGCCTCCGAGACTGCGGATCTTTCCGTGGATCAGGTAGTCCGCTCCCAGCTGCGCGAACTCGGTGGAAATGGACTGGGCGGTCCCATGGACGGTCGGCGTGATCTGACGACGCGTCAAAATCAGCAGTGGTGATTTAGACAGACCCGATATCAGATCGTCGGCGAGGGCCTTGGCGAATTCGGTTGGCGCCGGGTCGAGCCCGGGGGTCGCCATATCCAGGACCGCGATGCGAGGGCGGCTCCAGGTCGGCCGATGCTCCGGCGCGGACGCTTTGCCGGCCGGAGCCGCATCACCCCGAGGCGAGACGTCCCGACCAGACACCATGGCCCGCACCGAGGCCGCAAGCGCGATAAAGTCAGCCGCCTGTCGCCGGCCATCCCACCCTACCAGTGACAAAACCTGAATCTGGCGGAAGCCGAGCGGCGGCGGCACGGGATCGATCCTGATCGGAAGATAGACCCCCCGCTTGCGGGCGTGGCTCGCTTCGTCTTGAACAAACTCACCGGCCGACTCGACGGAACGCGCACTCCAAACCACAACTACGCATCTGGCCCTGTCCAACTCTTGTTCTATCGCCTGACGCCAAGCAGCCCCTCCGGGGATCTGAACATCCCACCAAGTCGTAAAGCCTTCAGCTGTCAGGGATTCAGCCAGAGGTTGGACTCTGTCGAAATCCTCTCGCTTGTACGAGATGAAGACGTCAGCCATCGCCAAGCCATCCCCGCTTAAAATTTGTCTAAACAACAGGGACCATCGTCACCCATCTGTCAATTGCCCGACAAATCGAATGTGGTTAGCTCGTGATTTGTCCGGAGTTCGTAGCTCGTGAAGTGACCGGTCCTATGTCGCCTGGGAACAGGAGACGCAGACGGGCCGGGCACGCATCAACGAGGGCGAACGACGGATGCGATTTGAGGATTTGCTGGGACGCCAGCGGCGGGGGGAACTGTGTCAGGAGGAAGCGGCCGAGATTTTGGGGATCAGCGAGCGGACGTTTCGTCGGTGGCGAGACCGGTTGGAGGACGAAGGAGCATCAGGCCTGGACGACCGGCGACTTCGCCCATCGAGCCGGCGGGCGCCGGAGGCGGAGATATCTCGGATGCTGGAGCTTTACCGATCACACTACGAGGACTTCACGGTGAAGCATTTTCACGAGCAGCTGGTGAAGCGGCACAACTACACGCTGGGCTATACGGTGACGAAGGTTTGCCTTCATCGGGCGGGCCTGGTCCGCCCGGCGCTGAAGCGTTCGGCGCACCGCAAGAAACGTCCTCGCCGACCGATGGTGGGGATGATGCTGCACCAGGACGCTTCGATGCACGAATGGCTGGAAGGGCGCGGCAAGCACGACCTGGTGGTGACTTTGGACGACGCCACCAGCGAGATCTATTCGGCCTTTCTGGTGGACGAAGAGGGCACGGCGTCGAGCTTTCAGGGCCTGGCGGAGGTGGTGGCGCGGCGCGGCCTGTTCTGCTCGTTCTACACCGACCGGGGCAGCCACTACTTCCACACCCCCGAGGCTGGCGGGAAGGTGTCGAAGAAAGATCTGACCCAGGTGGGCCGGGCGCTCAAGCAGTTGGGCATTGAGCACATCGCGGCCTATTCGCCCCAGGCGCGAGGCCGTTCGGAGAGACCGTTCCGGACCCTTCAGGACCGCCTGCCCAAGGAACTGCGGCTGGCCGGCATCACCACGGTCGCCGAAGCCAATCGGTGGCTCGCCGATGTCTATATCCCGCAATACAACGCCGCTTTCGCGGTGGCGGCC
>JAYUBD010000237.1:0-1953 GCA_043740995.1 Caulobacteraceae bacterium
GTCTGCTCCAGATCCCAGGGACAGCCGGTGTTCGGCGCGCGCAAGGCGGCCATGATGTCGACCAGCCGGTGGATCGGATGGTCGTCGTCCGCCGCCGCCGTCACCGTGGATCCGAGTCCGCCGCCAGGCGATCCCTCGCCGCCAGCAGCCGCCAGCCGCCGCGATCCAGGATTTCCAGGGGCGAGAAGCGCGCCTTATAGTCCATCTTGGCGCTGCCCCGCACCCAGTAGCCGAGATAGAGATAGGGCAGGCCGAGCGCGAGCGCCTGGCGCACATGATCCAGAATGATGAATGAGCCTGGACTGGCGCGCGACGCGACGGGATCGAAAAAGCTGTAGACCAGGGACAGGCCGTCAGCCAGTTCATCGACCAGGGCGCAGGCGACCAGCACGCCCGGCCCAGGGTCGCCGGTTCGCGCGCGATACTCCACCAGATGAGTGCGCACGGCGGTGTCCTCGACCATGGCGACATAGTCCGTCCACGCCATATCGGCCATGCCGCCGCCGGCGTGGCGCGAGGCCAGATAGAGCCGCAGCAGGTCGAACTGTTCTCGAGTCGCCTCCGCCTCGACCACGTGGCGCACAAGCCCGCCATTGCGCGCGAGGACCCGGCGCTCGGATCTGGAAGTCGCATGGTCGGCCACCGGCAGGCGCGCCGAGACGCAGGCCGCGCAGCCTTCGCAGGCGGGGCGATAGGCGATGTTCTGCGAGCGACGAAAGCCGCCCTGGGTCAAGGCGTCATGCACCACCGGACCCCCCGACAACGGCAGATGGGCGAACACCTTGCGTTCCGCCCGCCCAGGCAGGTAGGGGCAGGGCGACGGCGCCGTCAGGAAGAACCGCAATTGTCGGGTCGGCGTATGGTGCGTCACGGCGGTTTTGAGTCTGTCTCCGAGTCCGCCGATTAGCAGGCATGGACAGAGTGAGTGCAAGAGCGAACGAACCGAAAGATCGAGGAGAGCGGGATGCGAACAGCCTTTGTGGGTTTGGGGGTGATGGGCGCGCCGATGGCCGGGCATCTGGCGCGGGCGGGCCACGCGGTTACGGTGTTCAACCGTTCTCCGGAAAAGGCGGCGCGCTGGGTGGAGGCGCACGGCGGCCGCGCCGCGGCGTCGGTGGCCGATGCCGTTGCGGGCGCCGAGATGATCGCGCTGTGCGTCGGCAATGACGACGATGTCCGGGGCGTGATCTCCGTCGCCCTGCCGGCCACGCAGGCCGGCGCGATTTTCGTGGACCACACCACCACCTCGGCAAAACTGGCGCGCGAACTGGCGGCCCTGTGCGCCGGGCAGGGCCGGGTGTTCCTTGACGCGCCGGTCTCCGGCGGCGAAGCCGGCGCCAAGAGTGGCCAGCTCTCGGTGATGATCGGCGGCGACGCGGCGGCGGTCGCCCGGGTCGAGCCGGTCCTGGCGGCCTATGCCAAGGCGGTGCGGCGGATCGGCGAGGCGGGATCGGGCCAATTGGCCAAGATGGTCAACCAGATCTGCATTGCCGGCGTGGTGCAGGGCCTGGCCGAGGGCGTCGCCTTCGCCAGGGCGGCGGGGCTGGACTCCGACCTCGTCTTGCAGGCGATTTCGCAGGGTGCGGCGCAATCCTGGCAGATGGACAATCGTTGGCGGACCATGGCCAGGGGTGAGTTTGAATTCGGCTTCGCGGTGGACTGGATGCGCAAGGACCTGGGCCTGGTCCTGGACGAGGCCCGCGCCAACGGCGCCCGCGTCGAGGTGACGGCATTGGTCGATCAGTTCTATGCCGAGGTGCGGTCCATGGGCGGCGCCCGCTGGGATACATCCAGCCTCGCGGCGCGATTGCTACGGTGAATGAGGCGGGGTGGACATCTCCCGGATCCGATTCGAATGACTCGCGCGCCGATCAAGGTCCTGATGGTCGATGTCGATGGCGTGATCATCGTGCATCCCGATCCCAAAGGCTGGTCGGTCAACCTGGAGCGCGA
>JAYUBD010000238.1:0-6608 GCA_043740995.1 Caulobacteraceae bacterium
GGCTCGCCATATTTCGGCAGGTTGACCAGGATCGGAACGCTGGGATCCGCCAGTTTCAAGTGGGCCGGCTGGTCCTCCGCATGGTTGGTGGCCGACAGAAAAACGCTGGAAAGCTTGTCGAACGACAGCACGCCGTCCGGCTTGGGATAGACGATCGGCTTGTAGTCCTTGGCCAGGCCCGTCGAGGCGGCATCGGTCTTGGTGTGATGCAGCGTTCCCAGCGGCGACCAGCCGCCGGTGATGTTGGTGATGTGCAGGTCGGCCATGATCAGCACGCTGCCGAGCCAGGTGCCGAACTTCGACCACAGCGGCTTGGCGTTGCGGACGATGTGCAGTTCCTTGTGAACCCATGACGCCTCATAGGCTGACTGATATTCCACCAGCTTGTCGCCGGAGCGGCCGGCGGCGATGGCGGCGAAGGCGGCTTCGGCCGCCAGCATGCCGGTCTTCATGGCGTTGTGGCTGCCCTTGATGCGCGGCAGGTTCACGAACCCGGCGGCGCAGCCGATCAGCACGCCGCCCGGAAAGCTGAGCGTCGGCACCGATTGATATCCCCCCTCGGTGATCGCCCGCGCGCCGTAGGCGATCCGCTTGCCGCCTTCGAGATAACGGCTGATCGCGGGGTGATGTTTGGCGCGCTGGAACTCATCGAACGGCGACAGCCAGGGGTTCTTGTAGTTCAGGTGCACCACCAGGCCGAACGCCACATAGCGATCGCCGAAATGGTACATAAAGGTCCCGCCGCCGGTGTCGCCGGTGAGCGGCCAGCCGACCGTGTGCTGCACCAGCCCGGAGTCGAACCGTTCCGCCGGCACCTGCCAGATCTCCTTCAACCCAATGCCGTATTTTTGGGGATCCTTGCCGTCGGTGAGCTTGAAGCGCGCCTGTAACTGCTTGGCCAATGAGCCGCGCACGCCCTCGGCGACAAAGGTATATTTGGCGCGAAGTTCCAGCCCCGGCTGATAGTCGTCCTTTTTCTCGCCGTCCTTGCCGATGCCGAATACGCCCGCCACCACGCCGGCCACCGCGCCATCTTCAGCATAGACCAGTTCGGACGCCGCCATGCCCGGATAGACTTCGACGCCGAGGGTCTCGGCCTCGCCCGCGAGCCAACGGCAGACATTGGCCAGCGAGGCGATGTAGTTGCCGTGATTGTGCATGAAGCCCGGCATCGGAAAGATCGGGATGTTCAGCGCCCCTTGCGGCCCGAGCGCGACGAACCTGTCCTTGGCCACCTTGGTTTCCAGCGGCGCCCCCCGGGCCTGCCAGTCGGGAAACAGCTCACTCAGCGCCTTGGGATCGATGACCGCCCCGGACAGGATATGGGCGCCGACTTCGGAGCCTTTTTCCACGACGGCCACGGAAATCTCGGACCCGGCCTCCGCGGCCAGCTGCTTCAAACGGATCGCCGCCGACAGGCCGGCCGGCCCGGCGCCGACGATGACAACGTCGTACTCCATGGCTTCGCGTTCGATCTCGTCGCTCATCGCTTCCACCCTTGGTCGGGCAATGCGCCCACGCTTGCCTTCGCCTTATTCGAAGCCGATGTTAAGCCGGTCAAGGAGAATTCGTGCAACCTGCCTCGCCACTGCCCACCAGAAAGGTTTGATCCCGGTCGTGTCGATGCCCTCGGAGCCGCGCGCGCCGGATCTTCGCGCCTGGGAAAGCCTGCTCGCCTTCTGGGCTGACGCCGGTGCTGAGGCGCTGTATACCGATGCGCCGGTGAACCGCATGATCGCCGCCCCCGTCGCCCAAGCGCCGGCGCGCCGCCCGGCCGCGGCGCCGGCCCCGCCTGTGGTAGAGCCGAGCATTGCGACGCCTCGCCCGGCCCTCCCGGAGGATCACGCGACCGCCAGACAGGCGGCGGGCGAGGCCAAGGATCTGGCGGCGCTCGCCCTGGCCATCGCCGCATTCGACGGCTGCGCCTTGAAGACCGGCGGGGCGCGGCAGGCGGTGTTTTATCGTGGCGCGCCTAATGCGCCGGTGATGATCATCGGCGAGGCCCCCGGCGCCGACGAGGACCTGCAAGGTCGACCGTTTGTCGGGCGGGCCGGCCAGCTGCTGGATCGCATGCTGGCGTCGGCGGACCTGAGCGAACGGGTGTTCATCACCAATACCGTCTTCTGGCGCCCGCCGGGCAATCGCACGCCGATCCCGGCAGAACAGCGCGCCTGCGCCCCGTTTCTGGAGCGCGCCATCGCGCTGGTGAAACCCCGTCTGTTGCTGCTGGTCGGCGGCGCGGCGGCCAAGGCGGTGCTGGGGCGTTCGGAAGGCATTCTCGCCCTGCGCGGCTGCTGGTTTGAATGGCGCTCCGCCGACGGGACCCAGGAAATCCCCGCCCTGCCGACCCTGCATCCGGCCTTCTTGTTGCGCCAACCGGCGGCCAAGCAGAAGAGCTGGGAGGATCTCCTCACCCTGACCGAACGCCTGGATCGCCCGCCCCGCAAGGCTTAATGTTCTTGTTATGTTCTCATCTTCCGTTATGCTCGGCCCATGGCGACGGTTTCCACCACGGCGCGCGGGCGCGGAGCGAGCAGCAATGCGTCGGGGCGATTTGAGAGTCTCGCCCGGGAAGCGTTCGACGACGGCTGGAACGAGGAGGACGTGGCGCCCACGCCGTTGCGCACGACGATGACCTCGGAAAAGGCGCGGGTGATCATCACCCGCAATGACAGCCCCGATGTCGGTTTCGACCGCTCGATCAATCCCTATCGCGGTTGTGAGCACGGCTGCATCTATTGCTACGCTCGGCCCGCCCACGCCTATATGGGCCTTTCGCCCGGGCTCGATTTTGAGAGCCGACTGTTTTTCAAGCCAGACGCCGCGCGGCTGTTGGCGGCCGAGCTTTCGAAAAGCGGCTATGCGCCGGGGGTCATCCATATCGGCGGCAATACCGATCCCTACCAGCCGCAAGAGCGCCGTCTGGGGATCACGCGGCAGGTGTTGGAGGTGATGGCGCGATTCAACCACCCGTTCTCGATTATCACCAAATCGGCCTTGATCGCCCGCGACCTCGATATCCTGGGGCCGATGGGCCGCGCTGGACTGGCGCGCGCGGCGGTGTCGATCACCACGCTGGATCGCAGGCTCGCCCGGGCCATGGAGCCGCGCGCCGCGACTCCGGAGCGGCGGGTCGAGGCGGTTCGCCGATTGGCCGCCGCCGGCGTGCCGACGGTGGTGATGTTTGCGCCGGTCATTCCGGGCCTCAATGATCACGAAGTGGAAGCGGTTCTCCAGGCCGCCGCCGAGGCCGGCGCCATGGGCGCCGGCTATGTCGCGCTTCGGCTGCCGCTGGAGATCAAGGATCTGTTTCGCGAATGGCTTGAGGCTCAAGTCCCGGATCGCGCCGGCCGGGTAATGTCGCTGGTCCGCCAAATGCGCGGCGGTCGCGACTATGATCCGCAATGGGGCAAGCGGATGAAGGGCGAGGGGCCGATCGCCGACCTGATCGGCCAGCGGTTCAAGATCGCCCGCCGCCGGTTCGGGCTCGATCGGACCGTTCCGCCGCTGGATGTCAGCCGGTTTCGGGTTCCGTCCAGGCCCGGCGACCAGATCGACCTGTTCGCCTGAGATCCGGTCGGAGCCCCCTTGAGCCGGGCGGCTCAGGCCCGCTTTTCGAACAGCATGGCCTTGGTCAGAAAGGCGCGATCGCCTCCACAAAGCGTCAGACCGGCGTCGCCGAACAGCGCTTGCAGGTCGGTTTCGCTGTACGAGGCATAGAACGGTTCGTGGAAATAGGCCGGGAAGGCCTCCAGCAGCCTGGCGAGGCGTGGTTCGTCCGCAGGCTGCAGCGAATCGGCGAAGGCCAACCGACCGCCGATCCTTAGCACGCGCGCGATCTCCCGCGCGATCCGGGGCCGCACGCCGGGCGGCAGTTCATGGAACAGATAGATACAGGTCACGGCGTCCAGGCTGTTGTCGGCGAATGGCAGGCGCTCGCCATTGGCCTGGATCATCGTCGCCGCGCCGGTGCGGCGGCGGGCTTCGCCGAGATAGGCGACGGAAAGATCCAGTCCCATCAGCCGGGCGCGCGGGAAGGCCGTGGCGAGGTTCTCTAAAAACGCCCCCGAGCCGCAGGCCAGATCCAGTACGGTCAGGCCCCGGTGGTCGTGGGCGCGCCAGGCCTCGGCCAGCAGCGCCAGGGCGCGGCGGCGCATGGCGCCGGCGGTTCCGGCGAACAGCGCCTCCACCTGGCCTTCATAGCGTCGAGCGCTCTGCGGCGTGAACCAGCCGCCGCTCTGAAAGTGGAAATTCTGGCGGTAATAGGCCGGAAAGGCGTCACCGGGCGGCGCATCGTTCCTGGCCTCCGTCCCCCCGGCGCGTTGGCGGCGGGCGTCAACCTTTCGGGCGTCGATGATCACATCATAGGTTTCGCGCATCAGCCGCGCGGCGTCGCCCGGACCGTCGGCCATTGGCGGATACAGGCCGGCGGCGACGTCGGCGGCGTCCTTGTCGAAGGCCTCGCGCCAGGCCCGTCGGAAAAAGCCGTCGGGCGGCGGCGCATGGCTGGGCTTGAACGGGCGGGCGACCGATTGATCAGGCCTCGCCACCGCGCGCACGGCGACTGCCGCCCCGCCCCACCAGGCGGCCTTCAGGGCCGCCGCCGCGATCTGTCGCGATCGGTCGCCCGCAAAGGCGGCGCGCGAACTGGCGTCCGATCCGATCACCCTCAAGACGCCCTCCGCGAAAACATTCCCACCAGCTCAATATGGGGAGACCACAGGAACTGGTCCACCGTCCGGACGCGGTCGAGCGCGAAACCGCCGTCGATCAGCGTCCTGGCGTCGCGCGCGAAGGTGGCGGGATTGCACGACACATGGATGATCCGCTCAACGCGGGATCGCGCCAACTCGGCGCACTGGATCGCGGCGCCGGCCCGGGGCGGGTCCAGAACCACGACATCGATCCGGTTCATTTCCATGGCCAGCAGGGGCCGGCGATCAAGGTCTCGCGCCTGGGCGTCGATGGTCTTCAGGCCAGGGGCGCTGGCCAGGGCGGCGCGCAGGGCGCCGATGGCCGGCGCCGAGGCGTCCAAAGCCAGAACCGGGGCGATCGCCGCCAACCGAAAGGTAAACGCGCCGACGCCGCAATATAGGTCGGCGATGCCGCGCGCGCCTTGCGCGGCCTCCACGGCAAGGGCCGCCATCGCCGCCTCGGCCCCGGCCACCGCCTGCAAGAAGGCGCCTGCCGGCAAGGCGACGGTGGCCGGTCCGACCCGAATCAGCGCGGCGCGGGCCTGATAGATCATCTCGCCGGCCAGGGTGACCCGGGCCATGTCGGCGGCCCCGGCCGCCTCGGCCGCGCGCATGCGGGCGTCCGCCGATAGGCCGCCGCCCCGCCGCTCCACGCCGGTCACATCCACATCCAGGCCGGTCTCAGTGAGCGTCACGTGGAGGATAGGCGCGGATTTGGGGTGTTCCAGGAATGGCGCGGCCAGCCGGCGCAAAGCCGGCAGGGCCGCCACCAGCCGCGGATCGGCGATCGTGCAGGCGGATATCGCGGTCAGCCGCCACGACCGGCGGCCCTTGAAGCCGATCACGATCTCCCGCCCCTCGCGCCGGGCATGCAGGGCCAGGCGGCGGCGTGACCCGGGCTGGGCGGCGAAAGCGGCCGAAATCTCCGTCTCGATCCGCGCGCGCGACAGAGCCTGGCGGACCAGCTGATTTTTCCAGTCAAGATACGGATCCCGCGCCCAATGCTGCAGCGCGCAACCGCCACACTCACCAAAGTGCGGGCAGGGCGGCGCGACCCGGTCGGGGCTGGGGTCGAGGATCTCTTGCAAGGCGGCCCGTTCGCCCTCGCCGCTGACGAGCACGCGCTCGCCAGGCAGGGTCAGCGGCACGAACATCCCGCTCTCGGCGATCCCGTCGCCCTGGGCGCCGATCGATACAATGGTCTGGGTCGTCTGAGCTGGCATCGACGGTCTCTACACCCTCCGCCCCTCGCATGGGGAGGGAGCCAGGGGGTGGCGATCAATCGCGCTCGGCGCCCCTGACGCCATTAGGCAGCGCCCGCCTCCACGAACAGCTTGCGCAGCTCAGACTTGACGATCTTGCCGTTGGCGTTGCGCGGCAGAGTCTCGTGCCAGAAGATCACCTTCACCGGCACCTTGAACGCCGCCAACCGCTCCGCCACGAACGATCGCAGGTCGTCCTGGCTGGCTTCCGCGCCCGGTTTGAGGGTGACCACGGCGCCCGGCTCTTCGCCCAGGGTCTTGTGCGGAATGCCCACCAGGGCGGCATCCATCACCGCCGGGTGGTCGTAGAGGACGTTCTCCACCTCGATGCAGTAGATGTTCTCGCCCCCGCGGATCAGCATGTCCTTGGCGCGGTCGATGATGAAGCAAAAGCCCTCCTCGTCCAGGCGCGCCAGATCGCCGGTCTTGACCCAGCCGTCCTGGAAGGTCTGGGCGGTGGCCTCCGGCTTGTTCCAATAGCCTTTCACGACCTGCGGACCGCGGCACCACAGCTCGCCAACCTCGCCGACCGCCAACTCGCGGTCGCCCTCGACGGTCATGATCTTCAGGTCGGTAACCGGCACGGCGGGGCCACAGGAATCCGGGCGATGTTCATAGTCTTCGGCCCCATGACTGGTGGCGGTGGCCGAGG
>JAYUBD010000239.1:0-1945 GCA_043740995.1 Caulobacteraceae bacterium
GGGCGGCGGCATCGAGGGCTTCGCCGTGGCCCATTGCCACGTGGAGCGGACAGGCGAGCTTTCCACCTGCGAGGTCCGCAAGGAGGTTCCGGAAAATCGCGGCTTCGGCGATGCGGCGGTCCGTCTGGCCGGGCGGTTCGTGGTCCGCATCGACCCCACCCGGATTCCAAAGAAAGCGCCGCTGTGGGTCGATATTCCCATTCGCTTTCCCGCCCCCGACGCGGCGGCGGCGCACGCGGTCAGCGCCCCGACCTGGCTGGCCGGCATCGATCCGAACCGTATCCTGAAGCTGTTCCCGCCCGAGGCCGTCGCTCGCGGCCTGACCTCCGGCCGCGGCGTCGCCCGCTGCACCGTCGCCCGCGACGGCGCCCTGACCCAATGCGAAGCCGCGCCGGCCGACCCGGACGGCCTGGGCTTCTCCGAATCTGCCGTGCAGGTGGCCCGGGTGATGAAAATGAACCCCTGGACCGCCGATGGCGCCCCGGTCGATGGCGCGGTGATCCGCCTGCCGATCCTGTTTAATTTGGCGGAGAAAAAATAGTATGCCTCCCTCTCCAGCAGGGGGAGGGACAGATCGCGAAGCGATCAGAGTGGGGGAGTGTAGATTATCGCGGAACCGGGGAAGCTTTCACCCCCCCCCGCCCTCGCCGATACTTCGCATCGTCTTTCCTCGCATCGGGAGGGAGGCATTACTAATGGCCTGCGGGGCCTTCATACACG
Source organism: Caulobacteraceae bacterium (assembly GCA_043740995.1). Lineage (GTDB taxonomy): Bacteria > Pseudomonadota > Alphaproteobacteria > Caulobacterales > Caulobacteraceae > Acaudatibacter. Next base: position 721 of record JAYUBD010000239.1, read on the forward strand.
CCAGGGGCCAGGCGTTCGTCTTCCTGGCCTTCGGAACCCTTGGCCAGCACGAAGCGGCGGTCGCAATAGCCGCATTCCACGAATTCGGCGACGCCCATTTCCAGCCAAACGCGGGGATGGCCCAGCGCCCCGCCGACGCCATCGCAGGCGATGCGGCGCGAATTGACGGTGATGACCTCCGGCTTGTCGTCGATCATGCAAATCCCCTCGCGGCTTGGCGGCGGCGCCGCGCGCGCCTAGGTATGCACGGGCCGCCGCGCCGTCAATTCAATCGGGCGCCGTCAACCGGCCTGGAGCGACATGAACCTTCCCGACTACGCCATCGAAGCCACCGGTCTGGTTAAGACCTATCCCGCCACCAAGACCACCCCGCCGATGACCGCCCTGAAGGGCATTGATCTGAGGATTCCGCGCGGTTCGATCTTCGGCCTGCTGGGGCCGAACGGGGCCGGCAAATCCACCTTCATCAACATCCTCTCGGGCCTGACCCGCAAGACCGCCGGCACGGTCTCGATCTGGGGCCGTGACATTGATACCCGCCAGCGCGACGCCAAGGCGGCGATCGGCATCGTGCCGCAGGAGATCGCCACCGACGTGTTCTTTACGCCGCGCGAATCCCTGGAGGTGCAGGCCGGCCTGTATGGCGTGCCCAAACGCGAACGGCGCACCGAGGAGCTGCTGGCGGCGGTCGGCCTCACCGACAAGGCGGAGGCCTATGTTCGCCAGCTGTCCGGCGGCATGAAGCGGCGGCTGATGGTGGCCAAGGCGATGGTGCACAACCCGCCGGTTCTGGTGCTGGACGAGCCCACCGCCGGCGTGGATGTCGAACTGCGCCGCCAGCTGTGGGCCTATGTGGCCGAGCTGAACCGCAAGGGCGTGACGGTGGTGCTGACCACCCACTATCTGGAAGAGGCCGAGGCGCTGTGCGACACCATCGCCATCGTCAATCGCGGCCAGCTGGTGGCCTGCGAGCCGACCGCCCAGCTTCTTCGCCGCCTGGACAGTCGCACCGTGGTCGTCACCCCGGGCGTCGCCCTGGCCGCCCCACCCAGCCTGCCGCCGTTCGAAACCCGGCTGCGCCCCAATGGCGACATCGCCATCGACTTCAAGACCGCCTCGTCCGGCGTCGAACAGGTGCTGGCCGCCGTCCGCGCCGCCGGCATCCAGATCAAGGACCTGCGCACCGAGGAGCCGGACCTGGAGGACGTGTTCGTTTCTCTGACCT
>JAYUBD010000240.1:0-1944 GCA_043740995.1 Caulobacteraceae bacterium
GAACCGCGCCGGCCCGCGGCGCCGCCTCGATCTTCTCGTCGAACGCTTCGCCAGAGCGCAGGTGGTCGTCCCACCACACCGCCAGCCCGGCTGCCTGCAGCGCCTCCGCATAGCGCCGGGCCACATCGCGATCCTGGTGGCTGTAGGAGATGAAGACGTCGATCATCGCGCCAGTAGGACGCTCAGGCCAGGAATGGTGAGTTCGCCCCACGCCCTGTCGGTTGTTATGGCGGGGAGACCCTCAGCAATGGCGAGCGCCATGCACGTCCGGTCGCCGAGGCCGCTGCCTTTGAATTTTGTCGCTGGATACAACATGGCAGCCGCCCAAGCGTCGTCAGCCCCGTGTGCTCGGAATTCAAGATTGAGCGGACCGAGCATATCCCGCGCCACTTTTTCGGAAACGCCGTCAACTACGAGCACCTTGATGGCTTCCTGTAGGTTGACTGTGGAGATCAGTGCGTCGCCGGCATAGTTCGCGACGATATCGGCTCCTGGTTCGTCTCGGAGCAATGCAATCAACGCTGATGCATCGAGTACGGCAAGGGCCACGTGTCAGCGCCCTGGTGCGTTCTCTCTTGCCGCCTCCCGCCGTCGCTCTTCGAGAAAATCATCGCTCGAAGTGCCGTTTTTCACGTGCAGGCGATAGAGCGCCTGCGCGCGCTTGACGTTGCTGGCCATCGAGGTGAGCTTGACCTCGTCACCCTCAACCGACAGCGCCACAATGCCCGCCCCGGTCACGCCCAAGGCTGCGCGTGCGGCCTTGGGCAGGACCATTCGACCATTGGGGGCTAAGCGGACATTGATCAATTGCGACATTGGAGGCACTTTCGAGATCGTGACACAGCGGAAGAATATGTCACGGACTGCCGATTGTCCACCAGAGCCTCGGCCCGCTTATCTCTTTTCCGTCTCCGCCCACAGGGTGCGAGTCATAGCGCCGCGCGACGTCGCGGTCCTGGCGGCTGTAGGAGATGAAGACGTCGGTCATCAGACCGCGCGGGGCAAGATCGACAAGAGGTCGTCACTGACCTCCCGGCGCCGGCGCATCAGGTCAAAGTCGGCTTGCAGGCCAAGAAAGAACCCTTCGGATAGGCCGAAATAGCGCGCCAGCCGCAGGTCGGTGTCAGCGGTCACGCTGCGCTTGCCAAGCACGATCTCATTGAGCCGGCGCGGCGGTACGTGCAGCGCGCGCGCCACCTCGTTCTGGCTGAGGCCCATGGGCTTCAAGAACTCCTCAAGCAGAATTTCGCCCGGCGTCGGGTTGGGCAACAGCTGATCCTCAGTCATGGTAGTCGACGATCTCGACACGTGAGGGGCCTCCTTCATGCCAGACAAAGCATATTCGCCACTGGTCATTCACCCGGATTGAATACTGACCCAAGCGATCCGCGCGCAGCCGCTCCAGCCGGTTGCCGGGCGGGACGCGAAGATCATCCAGCACCCGCGCCTGATTGAGCAGACGCAGCTTGCGCAGCGCCACATCCTGGATATCCGAAGGCGGCTTTCGACTACGCGGGCCCGACCAAATCCGCTTCGTCTCAGGATCGGCGAAACTCTGGGTCATGCAATTTTCTAACGCATAACGTTATGCGCATCACGTCCGACGGCGCTCAGGTTCGGCCGTGGCGTGAAGGGGCCGGAGACTTCCCCACCCTGGCTGCTGCGCGGCTTGTCCCTGCCCATGCTTGTTTCGACCGGGATCCGACGATGCGGAACATCGGCGAGGGTGGGGAAGTCCGGCGACCGGCCGCCGGCTTACGGCGCGGCCGGGGGGCCTTCACGGCGCAAGACCACCGGCCGCGCCCGGGCGATCCGGCAGAATCAGCCGCAGCGGATGCGCCGGACCGTCAGGCCTAAAGTCCACGATGATGCGCCCGCGCGCCCGGCGCACGGCATCGACGGCGCGGACCGGCGCCCTCGCCTGATCGCCGCGCAGGTCCAGCC
>JAYUBD010000241.1:0-1943 GCA_043740995.1 Caulobacteraceae bacterium
GAGCGGCGGTCTCGGCTCTCCGGCGGGCGTGAAAATCTGCTCCGGATCGATCTTCGCCATCAGGGTGGGATCGAACTTCCACGTCCACCCCTCCTGGCCGCCAGGCAAGGCCGCGGCCTTAAGCGAAAGCCTGGCGATATGGTCGGCGATGAAGAGATTGCCCGGGACCTGAGGCGGCATGAGGCGAAAGCGCGACAAAGCCTCCGCGAACGTGGGGTAAATCCGGTTCGGTTCGTTTGTTCTGGGATCGCGCCATTTGCTCGGCGCGCTTCCGGCCGCGACGCGCGCGGCGTCGATGCGGGCGAACTCCTCGGCGGTCGGCGGACCGCCAAATCCGGTGTCGATCACCACGCCCGCGCGCATGCGGTCCGGATAACGGGCAGTCGCATGGTAGACGAGCGCGCCGCCGAAGGAGTGGCCAATATAGATCGGCGGCGCGCCGCTGTCATAAAGGCCCGCCACCCGCGCGCAGGCGTCCATTTCCTCGGCGAAGATTTCAAATCCGTACGCGTCGCGCCAGTCCGACCCGCCCATGCCGGACAGGGAAAAGGCGGCGATACGGAAGTCGTCGGCGAAAAAAGGCGCGATGAAGCTCCACCAATCGGCATGAGCGCTGTTGCCGTGCACCAGCAACAGCCCCGGCTTGCCGCGCTCGCCCCAGGTCAGGAGCTCGATGTCGGCCCCCGCCGCCGAAACGACCGACCGTTCGGGTTCGCGGGCGAGGGCCTCGCCAAACCAGGCCGGGCTCGCCGGTTTCGCGCCCGCGAATGGCGCGAGCGGCGACATCGCCAGAGGCGAAGATCGTGGGTCCAGATCGTCGGCCATGGCGCCCTATTCTGCGGCCAAGGGGCGAGACCCGGATTTGACCGGCTCTGCTGCTGGGTCTTCTCGCGGCGTTATCAAACGGCCCAAACGTGGAACAAGCCAAGCTTCGAACGAGTCGAGGACTTCGTACACGACCGGTACAAGGACCAGAGAGATCAGCGTCGACGTAATCAACCCGCCGATCACCGCCACGGCCATGGGCTGTCTGAATTCCGACCCCTTGCCCAGAGTGAACGCGGTCGGAGCCATGCCCGCCATCATGGCGAGCGAGGTCATGACGATCGGGCGGGCCCGTTCGCGACAGGCTTCAAGCAAGGCGTTGCGTTGAGACATTCCTTCGCGCTCTCGCTCTATGGCGTACTCAACCAGCAAGATGGAGTTTTTTGACGCCAGGCCCATCAGCATCAGAAAGCCGATCAGCGATGGGATCGAGACCGAAAGATCAGTCGCCCACAGCGCCAGGATGGCCCCGACGATCGCTGTCGGGAGTGCTGAAAGAATGATGAAAGGTTTGAAGAAGCTGCGAAACAACAGAACCATCACCGCGTAGACGAGAAAGAGCGCCGAGCCCATCGCGATGATAAAGCCGCTGAAAAGTTGGGTCTGAGCCTTCTCCTGCCCTTGGGCCGCCGTGCTTACGCCTGGCGGCAAGTGAGTCATGATCGGAAGCTTTCGGACTTTGGCCTGCGCATCGCCAATGCCGATGTCGCCAACCGTATCGGCGATGATGGTCAGATTGCGTTTGCGGTCAAAACGGCTGATCTGCGCGGCGCCTTCGCGGAAGTAGACATCGGCGACGCTCCCGAGAGTCGTGAACCCGCCAGCGACCGTCGGAACCCGCAGGTCCCGAATCACCGATAGGTTTTGCCGATCAGCGACCGGCAGCCGCACGCGTATCGGTATGCGCCGCTCGCCCTCGTCCATCTTGGCGACGTTGGCGTCGATGTCACCGACGGTGGCGATGCGCGCAACACTGGCGATGGCCGAAGCCGAGACTCCCAGACGCGCGGCTTCGTCGGACCGAGGCCGAACCACAAGTTCGGCGCCGTTCGGGGGCACGATGGGCCTTGGATCGGCCAATCCCGGAACATCGCGCATTTCTCGCTGTAATTCGTTGG
>JAYUBD010000242.1:0-6571 GCA_043740995.1 Caulobacteraceae bacterium
GATCGGCAAGCCGGGCGCGACGCCGTTCTCGATCACCGGCCAGCCCAACGCCATGGGTGGCCGCGAAACCGGCGGGATGGCGACCATGCTGGCCGCCCATATGGACTTCATGCCGGAGGCGATCGATCGCGTTCGGCGATTCTGGGGGGCCCCGGCAATGGCGCGCGGTCCGGGCCTTAAGGCCGTGGACATGTTCGAAGCGGTGCACGACGGGCGGATCAAGGCGCTGTGGGTGATGGCCACCAATCCGGCGGTCAGCCTGCCCGATGCCGGTCGAGTGCGGGAGGCCTTGGCGCGCTGCCCGTTCGTGGTGGTCTCCGAGGTGATGGCGAAAACCGACACGGCGGCCTTCGCCCACGTCAAATTGCCGGCCCTGGCCTGGGGCGAGAAGGACGGCATGGTGACCAATTCAGAGCGGTGCATCTCAAGGCAGCGGCCCCTGGCCGGGCCGCCGGGTGAAGCCCGGGCCGATTGGCGGATCATCGCCGATGTCGCCGCCGCCATGGGGCATGCCGACGCGTTCAGTTGGAACAATCCGGCGGAAGTTTTTCGCGAGCACGCCCGCCTCACCGTGTTCGAGAACGAGGGCGCGCGCCCTCTGAACCTTGGTCCCCTCAGCCGGCTGGGCAAGCCGGACTATGATCGGCTTGAACCGGTGCAATGGCCGATCAGGCCGGACGGGTCCGGAACGGCCAGACTGTTCGACGACGGCGTGTTCGCAACGCCGGACGGTCGGGCGCGCCTGATTCCGGTCAGACCCGCGCCGCCTGCAAGAGCCACGACTCCCGCTTACCCGCTCGCCCTCAATACCGGTCGCGTGCGCGATCAATGGCACACGATGACCCGTACCGGCCTCGCGCCGGAATTGTTTCGCCACGCGCCCGAACCGGTGATCGACATCCATCCCGACGACGCCGCGCCGCTCGGGCTCAAAGACGGCCGTCTCGCCCGTCTGGTGACGGGGTCCGGCGAGGCGACGGCGCCGGTGCGGCTGACCGACACTCAGCGCCGGGGCGAAGTCTTCCTGCCCATGCACTGGACCGACCTGTTTGCGCCCTCCGCCCGGTCCAACCCGCTGATCGCGCCCGATGTCGATCCGGTCTCCGGCCAGCCGGAATTCAAGCACACGCCGGCGCGCCTCAGCGCCTATCGGGAAACCTGGCGCGGCTTCTATCTGGCGCGCCAGGGATCGGGCTGCCCAGAGGGCCTCGACCTCGTCTGGCGACGCATCCCCCGCGACCATTGCCAACTTCATCACTTTGCCGGCCGAGGCGCCGACCGCGAGCGACGGAGCCTCGCCAACGCCTTGATCGGTCAGCCGAAGGGCGACGTGCTGACCTTCGATGACGCCTCCGGCTCCATGCGCCGCGCGGTGTTCACCGGGGATCGCCTGACGCATCTGTTGTTTATCGCCGTGGGCGAGGCCCGCTTGCCACCCTGCGACTGGCTGGCCGCGAAATTCGGCGATGACCGAATCGATCCGGTCAGCCGGCAATTCCTGCTCGCCGGCCTCGTGCCCGGCGGTGAAGACCTGGGGCGTTCGGTCTGCGCATGTCGGAATGTGCGACAAAAGACCATCGAGGCGGCCGTCGCCCAAGGTTGCGCGGATCTGGACGCGATCGGCATCGCGACGGGCGCCGGGGTCACCTGCGGCTCCTGTCGATCGGAAATTTCCCGCCTGCTCGGCGCCGCACCCGGAGACAGTCGCCATGCCGCATGACGCAAGGGCCGGGACGGTGATTCTGGTCGGCGCCGGACCCGGCCCCGCCGATCTGCTGACGGTGCGCGCTCTGCGGGCCATCGAAGGCGCCCAGGCCGTACTTTATGACGCCCTGGTCAGTGACGAGGTTGTCGCCCTGGCGCCGATCGCCGCGCTGCGGATCCGCACCGGCAAGCGCGCGGGAAAAGCCAGCATGGATCAGCGCACGATCAACGCCCTGATGCTGCGACTGGCGCTGCGCGGCTTGACCGTCATACGACTGAAGGGCGGCGACCCCTCAATCTTCGGTCGCTCGTCCGAGGAGGCCGACTATCTGCGCGGACACAACGTGGCTGTCGAGATCATACCGGGAATCACGGCGGCCTCGGCGGCGGCGGCGCAGTTCGGCTTTTCGCTCACAGAGCGCGGCGTGGCCCGCCGCTTGGTGTTCGCGACCGGGCAAATCACCGAAGGCGCCCTGTCGGCGGATGGCTGGACTGTCTGCGCCGATGTCGGCGCGACGGTCGTACTCTACATGGCGCGGGACGTGGCGGCCCTGGCCGCGGACAATATGATTCGCCACGGTCGTTCCGGCGCGACGCCGGCCGTGGCGATCGAAAACGCGGGCGGGCCGGCGGCGCGCATGCTCAGCTCGACCCTCCGGTGTTTGGGACATGACGTTGAGGCCGCCGAATTTACCGGCCCGGTGGTCCTGATGGTCGGCCCGGCGGTGAAGCGGGCCCGTGCTTCTGATCCATGGCGGTCCGCGGATGATTTTGGTCGACGCCGGCTTGGCTGACCGAGCGGGCTCAGCAGGTGATGGATCTCGCGACCGGCATCCGCAGCAGCCAGTCGCCGCCGAGCGCCAGCTGCGCCGGACCGATATCCCGCACGAGGTGAGCGCGCAGCGCCTCTGGGACCGAGCCTTCGGGCGCCATCGGATCGCGTTGCGCGATGGCCGCGAACTCGCGGTCGTCGGCTTCGACGTCGCCGGTCAGGTCGCCGATGCGCTCAAACACCATGGCGGTCGCCGTCGGGGTTCGACCGGCGTCGAAAATCGCGGTCATCATGATCCCGTCGAGGGCTGTCACCTTGAGGGCGGCGGAGCCATTAAAAATGCCAAACACCAGAGATCCGCTGGTCGTTTCAGAGCCGATGCAGTATATCTGGTTGTCCAGAGGTAAAATCCAGGCATCGACGAAGGTCCCGCCATTGCCCATGCTGTAGCGGAGATAGCCAGCGGTATCCCGCCGGATCATCGCATGATCGTGGACGAAGCGTCCGGGATGCGCCGCGAACGGCCGCGTTGAGCGGAAAAATCCCTCATAGGACGGGCCGCGCATCTTGGTCGCCGCCCGCGCCCGTTCCAGCGCGGGAAGCGGCAGGCCCATTGGCGCCGTGCTCCGGCGCGCACATTTTACGACATCCGGATCGACTCCCAGAAGTTCGGCGAGGCTGTCCAGGTCTCGTTCCCAATCCAGCGTGGTGAATCCGCTGACCCGTCGGCCTATCAAACAGGTCAGTCGCGACAGGTTGTGTGCGGAAGGTTTGACCGCGCCATTCAGCCATCGCCCCACCACCGACTTGTCGACGTCCAGATCGGCCGCCAGCCGGGCGCGGCTCACCGAAAGGAATTTCAAAGCAAATTCAAGTTTTTCAGGAAAACTCTCGGGCATGAACCGCGCTACTCCGCTGCACCAACCACTTCGATAAATGCTGCATCTTTGTGCATTTTCGCGCGCCGACAGGCAACTTCATGAAAGTTAAATTGTGTAAACCGAATGACCGGTTCGCGGTCGGACCTCCATTAACGTGCGCGGCCCCTGGCGCCGGACGGGCCGCGATACTAGGTTCTCACCGCCGCTGTCAGAGCTGCGAAAGGGATCCACACCGTTGACCAATCTCCCGACCCTGTCGATCTGGCCCCGCCGAAACCCCAACCGCGCCGTTGGCCTGGCCCTCGCCATTGTGCTGCCCGCGGCCCTCGCCGGTTGCGGCGTCAACACCATCCCCACCCAACAGGAACAGGCCAAGGCCGCCTGGGCCGATGTCCAGAACAACTATCAGCGGCGCGCTGACCTGATCCCCAACCTGGTGGCGACCGTGAAAGGCTATGCCGCGCAGGAAAAGAGCGTGCTGGTCGAAGTCACCCAGGCGCGCGCCAGCGCCACCCAGGTCAAGGTCGATGCCTCCACCCTGACCAACCCGGCGGCGTTTCAAAAGTATGAGCAGGCGCAGAACCAGTTGTCCGGCGTGCTCGGTCGCCTCATGATGATCAGCGAGCGCTACCCAAATCTGAAGTCCAATGAAAACTTCATGGCGCTGCAATCCCAGCTGGAGGGCACCGAGAACCGCATCACCGTGGCGCGGCGCGATTATAACGAGACGGTGCGGGTGTATAACACCACCTTGCGGACCTTCCCGGGCGTCCTTTGGGCGAGCACCTTGTATTCGAGCGAAAAGCCGATGAGCCTGTTCTCGGCGACCGCCGGCGCTCAATCGGCGCCGACCGTCAGCTTTGATGCGGCCCCCGCCGCCGGCGCGGCCCCGGGTTCGCCGCCGCCCGAGTCCGCGCCCCCGGGCAAGCCATGATCCGTCTGGCGGCGTTATTTGCGCTTGCCGTTACCCTGGTATTGGGGCCGGTCGCCGCCTGGAGCGCCCCGCGGTTTCCAGCCCTGACCGGACGCGTGGTCGATGACGCCCATGTGCTGTCGAGCGCCACCCTGGCCAGCCTGACCGCCAAACTGGCCGCTCTTGAACAACAGACCACCCGGCAATTGGTGGTTGTCACCCTGCCAAGCCTGGGCGGCGACGATATTTCCGACTACGGCTATCAACTCCTCCGCCACTGGGGAATCGGCCAAAAAGGCCAGAACAACGGCGTGGTGTTCATCATCGTGCCGACCGAACGCAAGGTGCGGATCGAGGTCGGCTACGGCCTTGAGGGGGTGCTGACCGACGCATTGTCCAGCGTCATCCTGCAACGCTCGGTTCTCCCGAAACTGCGCGCCGGCGATGTCGAGGGCGGCATCGTCGCCGGCGCCGATGAGCTGACCAGCCAGCTGGGTCTTGATCCGGCGGCGGCCCAGGCTCAGGTGGCGGCGGCAGGTCAGCAGGCGCATTATCGAGGACACCGCAGCCCCTTAGGGGCCATCGTCCCGATCATCATCCTGTTCTTCGTCGCCCAGTCGATCTTCCGGCGCGGACGTGGCGGCGGCGGAGGCGGGTTGGCGTGGCTGCTGCCAATGATGATTTTAGGCAGTGGTCGCCGCGGTGGGGATGACGGTGGCGGCGGCTGGGGAGGCGGTGGTGGATTCGGCGGCGGCGGGGGATCGGGTGGCGGTGGTGGCGCGTCAGGGAGCTGGTGAGATGCTGAGCGCCATCGAAGAAGACCGCATCGAAGCGGCGGTCGCCAAGGCCGAGGACGCCACATCCGGCGAGATCGTCTGCGTGCTGGCCGCCGAGGTCTCGAACTATCGGGAGGTGCCCCTGGCCTGGGCGGCCGGCGTCGCCCTGGCGTTTCCACCCCTGGCCTTGGTGCTCGGCGTCCATCCCCTCGGCGTGGCGTCGAACGCCGGTCTTTGGATCGCCGCTCAGGCCACGGCGCTGGAGAGCCACATCGCCCTGGCGCTCGGCCTGTATGCGATGCTGCAGGCCGCCCTGTTCATTCTCACCTATTTGATCGTGCAGGTTCCCCCGGTGCGGCGACGGCTGACGCCCGCCAGCCTCAAACGACACCGGGTGATCCGTTCGGCCCAGCAACAGTTCGCCGCCATCAGCGCCCGCGCCACGGGCAGCGATACCGGCGTCCTGGTGTTCGTCGCCCTGGACGACCGACAGGTCCAGATTCTGGCTGACCGGGCCATCCACGACAAGGTCGGCGACGCCGTCTGGAGCCGGGCGGCCGGCGCCATCGGCGAGGGGATGAGGGCGGGACGCGACCCCACGGCCGCGATCATCCGGGCGGTGGAGATCTGCGGCGCGGCGCTTCAGGAATATTTTCCCGCCGAGGCCGGTCGCAAACATGTGTTCCAAGACCGGCCGCTGAAAATCTGATCGAAACCAGGGGCGAGGCGATGGTACGCAAGGCGATTTTCATAACCGGCGCCGCTTCCGGCATGGGACGCGAGACGGCGAGGCTGTTTGCGAGGGAAGGCTGGTTCATCGGCGCCTATGACGTGGAGGTCGTCGGCCTTGCGTCGCTCAAGGCCGAGCTGGGCGCGGCAAACGGGGTATTCGAGCGTCTGGATGTCACCGACCGCGAGGCTTATCGCGATTGCGTGGCCGCGTTCGCCGCCGCGACCGGCGGGCGCCTGGATATATTGTTCAACAATGCCGGGATCGGACGGGGCGGCCCGTTTGGCGATATGGCCTGGGCCGACGTGCTGGCCGTGGTCAATGTCAATTTGATCGCGGTGTTGAGCGGCATCCATCTGGCGCTGCCGTTATTGAAGGCCACGCCCGGCTCGCTCTGCTTTTCAACCTCCTCGTCTTCCGCGACCTTCGGGATGGCGGGCATCGCCGTCTATTCCGCCACGAAACACGCGGTAAAGGGGCTGACCGAGGCCCTGTCGATTGAGATGAAGGCGTTTGGCGTCCGGGTGGCGGACACGCTGCCCGGCCTGATCGATACCCCGCTCCTGCCTGAAGAGGCCAAGAGCGGCGCGCCCAAGGACGGCATGTGGCGGCTGGTTCCCGCGATCGAGGTCGCGCGGGCGGTATGGGCTGCTTATCACGCCGACAAGGTTCATTGGTATGTGCCCGAAGAGCTGTTGGCCTTCGATATCCAGGCGACGAGTGCTCCGGAACAGGTGCGCGACGCCATGGCGGCCAGCGGCGGCGTCGTGCGCGTTACCGGTTGACGCGCGGCCA
>JAYUBD010000243.1:0-1937 GCA_043740995.1 Caulobacteraceae bacterium
GCCCTCGCCGCCAAGGGGATCGCGACCCTGGACGAGCTTGCCGCCACGCTGGCGCGTGAGGCGGCCTAAGTGCATTCGCTCGCCGCTCACCCCCGCGAATCCCTGGTCCTCGCCATCATGGCCGGGCTGGTGGCGTTCCAGGCCGGGCGGATGGTGCTGGACGTGATCCGGGCCGGGTTTGATCTGCCGGCTAGGCGGGGGCGGTAGATGGGCGCGCTCTCGATAGTCGAACGCGAAAGCGGCCTTCCGGCACTGGTTCGGAACGCTGCCGCGCGGTTGGCTACAGCGTCTACGTCGGCGGAGGTGCTCGACGCGAAGCACATGGCCAGCGCGGCCTATGACGCTGCTAAGACCGCTGGCCGGATTGCTACGGCCCGTCGCGCCCACGACGACATCATCGCCACGGTGCATCGCGCCCAGGCTGACGCGCTCGAAATTGAGGCGATGGCAAAGCGCCGTCTCGCCGATGAATATGACGCGGCGCAAGAGCGCGGGGAAGTCGCCACCGTTGGCCAGCCAAGTATTGTTCCGGTTGGGAACGATAAGCCCGCTACCGCCGCCGATCTTGGCCTCACCCGCAAGGACATTCACGAAGCCCGCCAGATTCGAGACGCCGAACGCGACGACCCCGGCATTGTCCGGCGCGTTTTGGACGAGCGCCTTGAGCGGGGCGAGGAGCCTACTAAAGCCGCCGTGCGCGAGGCCATTGTCAACCGGACCAGTTTCACCGGGAACAACGAGTGGTTCACACCGCCCGAACACGTCGCCCGCGTCCGCGCCTGCCTCGGCGAGATCGACCTTGATCCGGCTTCTCACGAACTGGCCCAGGCGACCGTCAACGCTGGCGAGTACTTCACCGAAGAACAGGACGGTCTCGCCCAGGAATGGGGTGGTCGCGTCTGGCTGAACCCGCCCTACGCCCAACCGGCCATTGGCCAGTTTGTCGATAAGCTGGTGTCCGAAGTGGAGGCCGGGCGCGTCACCGAGGCGGTGATGCTGACCCACAACTACACCGACACAGCATGGTTTCAGAAGGCCGCCCAGGCGTGCCGCGCGATCTGCTTCACGCGGGGCAGGGTGCGCTTCGTGTCGCCCGCTGGCGACGTTGCAGCGCCCACCCAGGGGCAAGCCTTCTTCTACTTCGGTGATCGTCTTCAAGACTTCCTCTCGGCCTTTGCCGGTGTGGGGTTTGTCGTTGAGGTGCGCCGATGACGGCGGCGAACGGCTACAATCCGCTTCGCTGGAGCTGCGCCAATGGGGGCTGCTACAACGTCGTGCATCGACCGAAGATCGAGGTCTTCGCCGAGTGCTTCCCCGGCAAGATTGCCGTCACGGACGTTGACGGTTCGGTCGAGGTAAACGGCCGGTTTCTGTTCCTTGAGTTCAAGGGCGGCGAGCCGCGTGACCTTCCAGTCGGGCAGCGCCTCTACTTCCAGCGCCTGACCGCCCTCAGCAAAAAGGTCGTGGCTATCGTCGTCTGCGCCGACGCAGAGACCATGCGCGTTCGGGCGTACCGGACGATCTGGCAGGGCCGTGTCGGTGACTGGCGCGTATCCAACCTGGACGACCTCAAAGGGCGCATCCGCACCTGGGCCAACAAGGCCACCCGTGAGCCTGCCGCATGACCGCTCTAACACCCACACACCCCCACAACGCGAAGGGACGGCAGGCTTTCCCGAGCCGCCGTCCTGACCTTCGCAGCACACCGCCGAAACAAAGCGGCGTCTCTTTCCCGTTCCTCTGCGAGCGCCTCCCAAGCCCTCGCCAGTACTTCCCATGTGTCCGTCGCCTCCAAGGCCAACCCCGTTCGTGTCGAGCAACACCATGACACTGACGGGAGAACTATTCATGCGGGACGATCCGCAAGTTTTGTCGAGGCGGCTGGCGCGGTTTGTCAGCACGCTTCCGGCAAAGGACTTGGCCGACACCATCGGCTG
>JAYUBD010000244.1:0-6564 GCA_043740995.1 Caulobacteraceae bacterium
TCGGCGGTCTTTTCCGGGTTTCGCCAGTAACCGGCGCAGACATTGGGTCCCTTCACCTCGATGACGCCGATCTCCCCCCGGGCGACCGGCGCGCCGGTGTTTTCATCGACGATACGGAGCGCGACATCCGGCAGCGGATGTCCCACCGTGCCGGCGCGCCGATCCCCCTCATAGGGGTTGGACGTGTTCATGCCGGTCTCGGTCATGCCGTAGCGCTCAAGAATGGGTTTGCCCGTCCGCTCGGTCCACGCGTGGTGGGTCTGGGCCAACAAAGGGGCCGAGCCGCTGATGAAGAGGCGCATTCCCTTTGCCGCCTCACGGGTCAGACCGGGGTGACTGAGCAGGCGGGAGTAAAAGGTCGGAATCCCCATCAGGCAGGTGGCCCTGGCCATCCCGGCGATCACCACCTCGGGGTCGAACCGCGGCTGTAGAATGATCGCGGCGCCGGACATCAAGGCGACATTGGTCGCCACGAACAACCCATGTACGTGATAGAGTGGCAGAGCATGGATCAGCACATCATCGCGCGTAAACCGCCACAAATCCACAAGCGTCGCGGCGTTGGCGGCGAGCGCCCGGTGGGTGAGCATCGCGCCCTTTGACAGGCCGGTGGTGCCCGACGTGTAGCAGATCGCGGCCAGATCATCCTCCCCGCGCGCCACGGTTTCGAACGCGTCCGGTTGTTGCTCGGCGAGCGCGGCCAGAGTCCCCTGCCCCGCCCGATCCAAAGTGTGGACCGGGACCTCTCCCGCAAGCCCGACGACGCCCTCTTGAGCGCCGGGATCGCACACGATCAGCGTCGGCTCGGCGTCCTTGATGAAGTAGGCCAGTTCGGCGAGGGTGTAGGCGGTGTTCAATGGCAGATAGACCGCGCCGACGCGCACGGTCGCCAGATACAGGATCAGGTTGGCGGCGGATTTTTCCACCTGCACCGCCACCCGGTCGCCCGGACGGACGCCCTCCCTCTTAAGGGCGTTGGCCCACCGACCGCTGAGATGAAACAGATTTTCGAAGGTGAGGGTCCGCTCCTCCGCGATCAGGGCCGACCGTTCGCCATCCACCGCCCCAATAAGCTGATCGAAAAGGAAGTTGGCCACAGGTCGGCTCACGGCCCCCTATGCCAGGTATCGGGCAGGCCAAGCCAGGCACAACGGTTCGGGTCCGAAGCCGAGAGGGATGGCTCGCTGGGAACAGGCGGATCAAAGCAGCCGCCCGCGACGCCGACAACGCCCGGGAACACGGCACTGGTCCAGAACAGGGTCGTTCCACAATCCCCGCAAAACCGCCGATGTTGGGGACCGCTGGCGCTTTCAAAACGGTATGAGCGCACCTGCCCCTCGGGGGCCGACACCTTGTTTTCAGGATAATAGACTGACCAGCCGAACGCACTGCCGGTGCGAGCCTTGCAATTCGTGCAGTGACAGATCCCATTCAGAACCGGCTCGCCAGTCAGGGTGATCGAAACCTTGCCGCAGCAGCATCGCGCCGCCTGCCGAGCCACGGCCTCGGCGTCCAGGGTCAAGCCGACGCCGCCCCGGCCTTCTTTTCCGCATAGATCATCAGCGGCTGCCCACGCCCTTCCACCACTTCGGCATTGACCACCACCTCTTCGACGCCCTGCAGGGTCGGCAGGTCGAACATGGTCTCCAGAAGAATGGCTTCCAGGATCGAGCGCAGTCCCCGTGCCCCGGTCTTGCGCAGAATGGCCTTGCGAGCCACCACCTTGAGGGCATCCTCGGTGAACGACAGACCGACATTCTCCATGTCGAACAGGCGCTGGTACTGCTTGACCAGCGCGTTCTTGGGTTCGGTGAGAATCTTAACCAGGGCCCCTTCATCCAGATCGTCCAGGGTAGCGATGACCGGCAGACGACCGATGAATTCCGGAATCAAGCCGAACCGCTGAAGGTCATCCGGCTCGACCTGGCGCAAAACTTCGCCGGTGCGACGGTCATCGGGATCGGAAACTTTGGCGGAGAACCCGATCGATGTGCCCTTGCCGCGGCTGGAAATAATCTTCTCCAGGCCGGCGAACGCGCCGCCGCAGATGAACAGCATGTTGGTGGTGTCGACCTGCAGGAATTCCTGCTGCGGGTGCTTGCGACCGCCCTGCGGCGGCACGGACGCCACCGTGCCTTCCATGATCTTGAGCAAGGCCTGTTGGACCCCCTCTCCCGATACGTCCCGGGTGATCGACGGATTGTCGGATTTTCGGCTGATCTTATCGACCTCGTCGATATAGACGATCCCGCGCTGGGCGCGTTCGACATTGTAGTCCGCCGCCTGCAGCAATTTCAGGATGATATTTTCCACGTCCTCGCCGACATAGCCGGCCTCGGTGAGGGTGGTGGCATCAGCCATCGTGAACGGAACATCGATGATTCGGGCGAGGGTTTGCGCGAGCAGGGTCTTGCCCACCCCGGTCGGACCGACCAGCAGGATGTTCGATTTCGCCAGTTCGACGTCGGTATTTTTCTGGGCGTGGTTCAGTCGCTTGTAGTGATTGTGCACGGCGACCGAGAGCACCTTCTTGGCATGCTCCTGGCCAATCACGTAATCGTCGAGGACGTCCCGGATTTCACGGGGCGTCGGCACGCCGTCTTTGGATTTGACGAAGGTGATCTTATGCTCTTCACGAATAATATCCATGCAGAGTTCCACGCACTCATCACAAATGAACACGGTTGGGCCGGCGATCAGCTTCCGGACCTCATGCTGGCTCTTGCCGCAGAAAGAACAATACAGGGTGCTCTTACTGTCGCCGCTTGCGGCTTTGGTCATTCTCAGTTCTCACTCTCTGACACGCCGCGCGACCCACGCCGCCGCTCGTCGGCCAGCGTTCGACACCGCAATCGCAACACCGCGCGCGTATCGTTCTTGACAATCCCCGATCCGGGCGCGGATCACAAGGCTCCGGGGATGGCATAACTCATAGGGGAAGGCGTTGTCGTATTTCTGGCGTCCGGTTTCAAGGCCGACTCTATAATGGCGATTGCGGGTGCAACATTCCAGCGGGATCCACATATCTCGTTACGGCGCGTCGCGGAGTCCGAATGTGGGAACGCTCGCGGCGCATCGGTGGTCGCCTTCGACTTTGACGGCACCCTCACCTGTCGCGACAGCTTTAACGCCTTCCTCGCCTGGACGGCGGGGCCGGCGCGCTGGATGCTGGGTCTCGCGCGGTTGACGCCGGCCTTCACCCGCTATGCCGTCGATCGCGACCGGGGCCGCCTCAAGGCTCGCGCCATCGGTGAATTCCTGGGCGGGATGGACGAGGAGACGCTGGCTGGGGCAGCGGAACGCTATGCCGAGTGGGCCTGGCGAAGGCTGATGCGACCGGATGCCCTGAACTGCTGGCGGGACTGGCAGAGGGCGGACATCCAGCTGGTGATCGTGACAGCCTCGCCTGAAAGCATCGTGGCGCCCTTCGCCCGGCGGCTTGGCGCTGATCGGCTGATCGGCTCGCGGCTGGCCCTTGACGAACGGGGTCAGGTGCTTGGTCCGTTGGTCGGGCTGAATTGTCGGGGCCGGGAGAAGGTGACGCGGCTTCAGGCCGAGTTCGGCGCCGGGCTCGTGGTTGAAGCGGCTTATGGCGATTCGGACGGCGACCGCGAGATGTTGGCGATCGCGCGGCAGCCCGGCTACCGGGTGTTCACCGGTCGACCATGAAACATGCCACACTCGCCGCTTTGGCCACGCTTGAACCGATCCTTCAGCGATTGCGGGCATATCCACAGCTGAAGGAGCGCCGTCACGGGGTGTTTTATCTGCGCTCCCGGGCCTTCCTGCATTTCCACGAAGACCCCGCCGGCCTGTTCGCCGACATTCGACCGCCGACCGAACCGGATTTCATACGACTGGAGATCAAGGCGGCGGATGCCGGCGCGAACTTGATCGTGCTTGTGAAGAGGGCCTTGGCGGATTGAACGGCGCGCCAACCGACTGCCCTCTCCATGCCGGCTTAGTCAGGAAGTGTACCGCTAAGTGCTCGCGGCAGCGGCGGCGGCGGCTTCCGACGCGGCGCGGTTTTCGTAGATATGATCGACGATGCCCCAGACTTTCGCTTCTTCCGCGTCCATGAAGTGATCACGATCCAGCGTCCGCTCCACATCCTCATACGTGCGACCACAATGCTTGGCATAGAGTTCGTTCAAGCGCCGCTTCGTTTTGAGGATGTCTTCGGCGTGGCGCTCAATGTCCGACGCCTTGCCGGAAAACCCGCCGGACGGCTGGTGCAACATGATCCGGGCATTTGGTAAGGCGACACGCAGGCCGGGCTCACCCGCCATCAACAGGAACGACCCCATGGACGCCGCCATCCCCATGCAGGTCGTGGCGACCGGGCAGCGCACATATTGCATGGTGTCGTAAATCGCCAGACCCGAGGACACCACGCCACCCGGCGAGTTGATGTACATGTCGATCTGCTTCTTCGGAAACTCGGATTCCAGGTAGAGAAGTTGGGCGCAAATCAAGGCGGACATGCCATCGTCCACCGGACCGTTCAGAAATATCACCCGCTCGCGCAGCAGACGCGAGAAAATATCAAACGCCCGCTCGCCGCGGGCGGATTGCTCGACCACCATGGGCACGAGGTTCAGCGAGTGGGGTGGAGAATCGATCATGGTCGAGGCCTTTCGTTGGTCGCCAGATATCACGTCGCCGCCATCCGGATGCAAGGTCGCCGCGCCTATTCCGACACCGCGGTCGGCTTGGCTGCCTTGGGAGCGCGGGGTTTGGCGGGCTTGGCCGGAGCCGTTCTGGCCGGTTCGACATCAGCGGCGGCGACCGTGTCCAGCGGGGGGGAGGCCGCGTCCACGGCCTTGGTCTTTGCCTTGGCCTTTTTTGCCGGCTTGACCGGTTCGTCCGTGGCGACATCAACCGCCGCGGCATCGTCGGCGCCATAGCCCTCCGGCAGATCGTCATCCTTTAGCAGGACTTCCTTGGAAACCGGCTTGTCGGTGACCACCGCCTTGCCAATGATCAGATCGACCACCTTTTCTTCATACAGGGGGGCCTGCAGTTGCGCGCGGAAGTCCGCGTTGCCGCGCATCAGGTCAAACATCTGTTGCGCCTGCTCACCATAGCGCGTGGCCTCCGTACGCATGGCGTCCCCGAGTTCCGCCTCGGTCACGGACACCTCGTTGCGACGTCCTATTTCGGCCAGCACCAGGCCCAGGCGGACGCGCCGCTCGGCGATGTGGCGATATTCAACGCGCAGATCGGCTTCCGACTTGGCGGCGTCCTCGGGTGATTCTTCGCCTGACGCGCGATCCTTCTCGACCTGGCTCCAGATACCCTCGAATTCAGCCTCGACCATGCGCGGCGGCAAGGGAATGTCGTGACGGGTATCCAGCGCATCCAACAGGGCGCGCTTGAGCTTGAAGCGAGACGCCTGTTCGTACTGCCGCTCGACGCTTGCGCGCAGAGCCTCTTGCAGCGCCGTCATATCGGCGAGCCCCAGGCGGACGGCCAGAGCGTCGTCCGCCTCCGCCTGTTTGGGTCCGCGCACTTCCTTGACCTTAACGTCAAAGACCGCCGCCTTGCCGGCCAGCCGCGCGGCGGCATAGTCGGCGGGGAAGGTCACATTGACCGTAATCGCATCGCCGACCTTGGCGCCAGCAAGCTGCTCTTCAAAACCAGGGATGAACTGCCCCGCGCCCAACACCAGTTCGGCGTCATCAGCGGCGCCGCCCTCGAAGTTCTCGCCGTCAATGCGACCAACAAAGTCGATCAGAAGCTGGTCGCCGCCCTGCGCCGCAGCCTGCACATCCTCGCGGGCCGCATAGGTCTTGTTTTGACTGACCAACTCGGCCAGGGCGGTGTCGAGTTCGTCCTGCGCCGCGCGATAGGTCAGACGTGTCAGGCTGAGTTCACCGACATCGCACGGCTCGAACTCCGGCATGACCTCGACCTCAAGATCGTAGGCCAGGTCTTCACGGCCGGCCAACACCTGATCCATGTCCGAAACAGGCTTAAGTTCCGGTCGGGCCGCAATGCGCAAATTATTATCAACCAGAACCTGTTGCGAGGTTTCGTTAATCGTCTTTTCGATAACCTCGCCCATGATCGTCTTGCCGTAGACCCGTTGGACGTGAGTCCGGGGCACCTTGCCCGGACGGAAGCCCTTCAAATTCATTGTCGGCAGTATCTCGGTGATCCGCGCATTGACGGCGGTGGCGAGCTCGGCGGCCGGCACCCGAACGCCGTAGCTGCGGCTCAGGCCTTCCACGGGTTTCTCAACAACTTGCATCATGTATCCCGGTGTTGCGGCGCGGGTTTCGCCCCGCGCCAAATAAAAAGCCGCCGCCAAGATCCGTCCTGGCCGGCGGCGAAAAACGAACGCGCCTTATGTCACGCCGCCCCCGCCCTCTCAAGAGCCTGCGCCCGGCGGAGATGGTGCGGATGAGAGGACTCGAACCTCCACGCCTCACGGCGCTGGAACCTAAATCCAGTGCGTCTACCAATTCCGCCACATCCGCGCCCTCGCTGTAGAGAGGAACCGTCTTGAAAACGCAACACCTACCCATGGGGAGCCGGCATACTGATCGTCTCCCATCGGTT
>JAYUBD010000245.1:0-6560 GCA_043740995.1 Caulobacteraceae bacterium
GACGAGGCTTCCAGCAACACCTCGGCTGAAAAGCCGATCTCACCGGAATAGTCGACCGGCGGCTCCACCGCGTGGACGATCGCGATTTCTGCGGCGAGCGCTTGCGAAAGCTCTAAGCCCATTCGAGCCGCGTGCAGGGTGAGCCCCCCGCCATCGATGGCGACGAGAATGCGTTTGAAGCTCATTGGGTAACCTCCGCCCCTGGCGCTAACGGGGGGTCGCTCCGCGCGCCAAGATCAACGCTCATAGTGAACGCGCAGGATCGGCGAATGGGTGGCCGTCAGGGGTCGATGACGTCCAAAGCCTTGTGATTCGGCTATGGGCGCGCTTGGGATTTCAAAGGTAGTGCGCCCACCTCAGCATCCCGAACACCAATAAGCTTAGAGAAACGCCTGCCAGCACACCCTTGGAGAAGGATCCGTGGCGGGTCCACCATGCCCGGCGGGCCCTGGCGCCCCGCGCCCGATCAGGCCGTCGTCGAGGGGTCATCATGTTTCGCCAAACAGGCCCTGTTGCACCTTCTCAAGTTCCTTGGCGTAGCGGCGTGCGACATGCACCTCCGCGAGCAGGCCCAACACTTTGCCGGCTTCATCAGTCACCGCCAGTTCCTCGGTTTCTGTTCTGTCGAAGGTTTGCATCACCTGCTCGATGTTCATGTCCGCGCTCAAGGCGATGTCGGCGCTGGTGGCCAAGGAGCTGACCGAGCTGTCGTCCTTCGGGCCGTCCAGGTAGGCGCTGGAGGTCAGGACAATGCCTGCGTAGCGCTGTGCGTCGTCGAGCAAGATCACGCGGCTCGTCGATCCTAGAGGAAAGCGCCTCCGAAACTCGGCCAAGGTCGCCGAGGCTGCAATTGTCGAGGTGTCGGGCCGCATCATTCGGCCAGCCGTCAAGGTTCGGATCCAGCCGACGTCGCGGGCGCTGCGGATGGTCTCGCCGCGCAGGTGAAGGCGCCAAGTCGAGAAGGAGTATCCGAAGCGCTCCCGCACAACGGTGCTGGCGATCAGGGCCGCGGCCAAAGTCGCGGCTGAGACCCCGAAGTCCCGTGTGGTTTCCAGGACTAGGAATGACATCGTCAGGGGCCCGCCGACGACAGCGACCGCCAGGGCTCCCATCCCCACAAGAGCGGCGTTCTCCGGTTGGAGCAGCAGGGGAAGGCCGGTGAGCTCAACAAGGCGGGCATAGATCTGCCCGACGAGGGATCCAAGAAACAGTGACGCGAAAAACAGGCCGCCCCGAAAGCCGAAACCAAGAGAAATCACGGAGGCGCAGGTCTTAAGTAGGAGAATTGCGGCGAGCGCGCCCAAACCGAGAGTGGTAGCCAGATCGGCGTGCAGCGCGCCGTGACCTGACGACAAGGTTTGGGGGGATAGATAGGCAAGTCCTGCGAGGAGGCCGCCGCCGATGGATGGGCGCATCCAGGCTGGAACTTGGGTTAGGCGCACCAGCCGTTCTGCTGTCCCGACAAGTCGCATGATGGCGATGCCGACGGCGGCGCAGATCAGTCCCAGGCCTGCGTAGAGGACGTAGTCCAGCGCACCGGGAGGTTGGAGGACCACGATCTGGATCGAGTACGGCGCCACGCCCATCAGACGGGCGACCAGCACGCCCGCCAGGGCCGCGGCGGCGACTGGGGCGATCATGGAGGGCGCATAGGAGCCGATTACGATCTCGAAGGCGTAGAAGGCGCCCGTGAGCGGCGCACCGAAAGCCGCCCCGATCGCGGCTCCCGCGCCCGCGCCAACCAGTGTTCGAAGATCATGCCTTCGCAGCTTCAAGCGCTGGCCGAGCCCCGAGGCAATCGCGCCCCCCGCCTGAGCATAGGCGGCTTCGAGCCCAACCGAAGCGCCAAAGCCATTGGAGATCAGCGTTTGCGCGCAGACCACGACGCTGTCGCGAAACGAGAGGAGCCCGCCGTAGAGCGCGTTGGCTTCGACGACGTCAATCAGCTGCCGCGGTCGCCATTTGGCCATCAGCCAGGACGCCGCGCCCAGCACCAATCCGCCGGCCGGCAGCCAAAGCAGGGCGATCGGCCGAACTTTCGGCAGGGCGCTCAGGCGGTCGTCGATGGAGAACCCGAACAGCTGCGACTGCAGCCCGTGAGCGATGAGGTTCTGGAAGACGGAAAGCAACCCAGCCGACGCCCCGACAACGACCGCAAGGGCGATGAACCAGATCTCGCTGGAGCGGAGCCGGCCGCGCAGCCACGCCAGAGGCCGGCGCGACAGGGTTGGCCGAGGCGGGCTCGACGTGTCGGACATCAGCGCCCGGTCGGCCGGAAGGCGCGCCATAGAAGGCCGGCGCCGAGCGCCACGAGCGGCGTCGACAGCATCATGCCCATCGTCAGGCCAAGCGGGAATGTCGGCATGGTCAGATCGGGGTTGCGCACAGTTTCGAGCGCGATCCGGAACAAACCGTACAGCACCAGGAAGAGGCCCGCGACGGCGCCGCGCCGGGATAACCAACCCGCGCGATGACTGGCTAGGCGCAGGAGCAGCAACAGCAGGACGCCTTCCAGGGCGGCCTCATAGAGCTGGCTGGGATGGCGCGGCGATAAGCCGGCCGGACACACGCCGCCGTCGGCCGCCATCAGGCGAGGGTTGCAAAAGGCCATGCCCCACGGGACGTGCGTCACGCGCCCCCAAAGCTCGCCGTTGATGAAATTCGCTAGGCGTCCGAAGAACAGTCCGATCGGCGCGCAGGCCGCGATCACATCACCTAGACCCCGCACGCTGAGGCCACGTCGATGGGCGAAGGCCAGTAGCGCCAACCCCACGCCGATCAGCCCGCCGTGGAAGGACATACCGCCGTGCCAAACCTGGAAGATTTCGAGGGGCGAGCGCCAGATCACCGCCGGTTCATAGAATACGACGTAGCCCACGCGGCCGCCGATGATGATTCCGAGGGTGATCCACAGAACGAGGTCATCAAGCGTAATCCGGTCCATGGGCGGGCGCGCATCGCCCCAGAGCCCACGATTTTCCAGCAGTGAGCGTGCATATCGCCAGCCGAGAAGGATGCCGGCGATATAGGCGAGCGCGTACCAGCGGATCGCGAGGGGACCCAACTGAAGCAGGGTCGGATTGAAGTCTGGAAACTGCACGCCTTAGATCTCCGCCCCCAATTTCACCCCTTGTCCGCGCTAGGGTCCTGCCACTTCCGGCTAGACCTTAGGCGGGGCAGTTTTGAGGTTCGACCGCAAATGGACCGGAGGCTCTACGCCCCAGCGTCCCACTCCAGCCACGTGCATAAGCCTATGTCGCCTGCGCGGTCACGATCCAAACCGCTGCCGGCATGAGCACGCCACTGGGTGTGTCGTACTCCGACAGCGCCGCTTTGACGGCTGCAGCGACACTCGGCGCCAGCTGCGGCTGTTCGCGCAGGACAGCCCCGAGGGGCCCCACGCGAAACGCCAAGTCGACGGCCTGCTCAAGCGAGGAGCCGCCGATCGAGGTGTTGAACGCATGGAGCGTGACGTCTGAGAGCCCGGCGTCCGACAGGATCGAGCGGACCCGGTCCGGGTTGGCAAACGCGAAAGGTCCTGGCGCGGTCGGATCCATCGGCTGCGACGGCGGGAGGAAAGGCTGCGCCGCTTCCATCGGCGCCCGCATCCACAGGTTTTCGTGAAACTGTCGCCAGCAGACGAAGGTCAGCCGGCCACCGAGCTTCAGCGCCCGACGCAGATTGGCGAACGCTGCGACGGGATCGCTGAAAAACATCACTCCAAAGCGGGAAAAGATGGCGTCGTAGACGCCTTGCCCGAGATCGGCCTCCTGGGCGTCTCGCTCAAGGAACAGAGGTGTTGCGGCGCCCTCGGGGATGGTGCGCGCCTTGGCGACCGCAAGCATCGGCGCCGATATGTCTACCCCTGTGACCGCGCCGGCCGCGCCAACCCATTCGGCAAGCTCCAGCGTCGTCTGACCGCAGCCGCAGCCGACATCCAGCACCCGTTCGCCAGGCCGCGGAGCGAGCACGCGCAGGGCCTCAAGGCCGAGGGGCTCGATCTGTCGATCAAGTTGCGCCTGGTAGCGCGCCCAGGTTTGTCCCGCCGAGGCATTCCAGTAGTCGATCTGGGCCGCATTCGTGGCTTCGCCTTGGACGTCTGACACCGGCAACTCCTGTAGCGCGCTCACGCCATTTTGCGGCCGAACCATCGCGCGGCCTCGCGCGGAACACTAGCCCGGCCGGGCCAGGCCCCATTCGCACCAGCCCAACGCGCGGGGCGCCTTGGGCAGGTACATTGTCTCGACATCCTCGATGGTGAAACCGGCGGCTTCGATCGAGGCGGTCATGGGGCGGGTGAGGTGGCCGCCGCCAGCCAGGGGAGTCCAGTAGGGCTCAATGCGCCGCTGCCAACGCTGCACCTTGGGATCTGGTGAGAGGCCGTGCTCACTAAATAGGAGGGCGCCAAGCGGCTTAAGCACCCGGCGGGCCTCCGCTAGAACCGCGGCGGGCGTATGCACCGAACATAGGGTGAAGGTGCAGACGATACTGTCGAAGCTTCGGCTGTTGAACGGTAGGGTTTCGGCTTCTCCCGCCAGGATCTCGACCTTCAGGGCGGCCGATCGTGGCGCGGCCTGCGCCAGTCGCCGCAGGCGTTCGAAGCGATCCCACGCCGGTCACGCTTTGCACGCGAGCGGGGTCGTAGAGGCCAGGTTGAAGCCGCCGCTGATGCCGAGATCAAGGACGTGGCCTTTGGCGCGGGGCACGAACTTGGCCCGCTGCCGGTGGATCGGGCCTGCCCCGCAAGCGCAGCCGATCAGGCGCGGCAGAACATGACGATCATAGAATTTGGTCACGCCCTCTCCCCTGCTCGCCGCGCGGCCAGGCGCAGAAGCGCGCGCGCCATAGCCAAGACCTCCTCATCGACGCTGCGACATAGATCGTCTGCGCCTGCCGCCGCGAGGCGACGAGTTTCTGAGCACGCGGCTTGGCCAGATGTTGCGACAGGGCCGACTGCGTCAAGACGATGTGGGTCCCCACCTCGCTCACGCTCAATTCGCCGCCCGCCCGCCAGGAGGCTGAGCATTTTCAGCCGCCGCGGATTTGCCAAGGTGCGCAACAGGCTGGAGCAATCCTGGGATGCCGGCTCAGTCGCCATGTAGGAGCGCGTTCAGGCGATAGGCCGCGGCCACGGCCCCGCCCCGGGCGACGACCCCGGCGCTTTGCGCCGCGAGCGCCTCGCGTTCGGCGTCGAGCAGGTCGAGGGTGGGCTTTTGTCCGACGCGAACCTCGTTGCGCACGCTGTCGAGCGCGCTCGCCGCTGCGGCGGCCTGATCGGCGGCGGCCTCCACGAGGGCCCGCGAGGTCTGTACGTCCTCCCACGCGCCGATGACGGCCTCGCGGACCCGGGCGCGGGCGCCATCGACACCCGATTGCGCGCCCCGCGCGCCGGCGCGGGCCTCATCGATCTTTCCATTGATCAGGCCGCCGGCGAAGAGGGTCCAGCGGCCTTGGATGCCAACCGTCACGCCATCGGCGCGATAGCCGGGGAAGAATTGATCGCGTGCGCTGCTGGCCGTGGCGGTCAGAGCCAGGCTCGGAAACCGCTCGGCCTGGGCGTAGCGCACGCCGGCGGCGGCGGCGCGCGCCTGATCCTGAGCGGCGACGAGGGTCGGGCTGGTCTGCAGCGCCGTGGCCATGGCGTCGTCCAGGGACCGCGGAATGGAGGGCGGCGCGGGAAGCGATTCCAGATTGTCCGGCTCCACGCTAACGACAGAGACAAAGTGCGCGCGGGTGCGGGCGACATCGCCGCCGGCGCGCGCGAGCCCAGCGCGAGCTTCGGCCAGTCGCGCCTGGGCCTGGGCAAGGTCAGTGCGTGGCGTTTCACCTCCCTTGAACCGCAGTTGCGCCTGCCCGGCGATCTCACCCATCTGGCGCAACTGCGCCTCATTCAGCGCTAGGATTTCGCGTGCGCTCAGGACAGCGACGTAGGCCTCCGCCGCCTGAGCCGCGAGCAGCGCCTTGACGCCGCCGGCTTGGGCGATGGCGGCGTCTCGCCCTTGGCGGGCGCGTTCGATCGCGGCGCTCACCGCCCCGCCGGTAAACAGCGGCTGGCGCAGTTCGAGCGCCGCGGCCCGCGGCGACACGTCGGCCCGGCCGAAGCCGAAGAAGCCGCCGAGATCCGTCGTTCCCTGCCCGGCTTCACCGGAGAGGGTGAGGACAGGAAGGCGTCCGGCGCGGGCCTGGGTCAGGCGCGCGTCGGCCGCGTCCGTCTGCGCCTTGGATTGGGCGAGGACGGGATTAGCGCGTTGGGCAAGTGCGATCGCCTCCGGCAGGGACAGGGGGAAGGCGCACTGCGGCGCGGCAAGGGCCCCTACCAGTCCAATCGCCAGGAACGCGTGGATGCGGGTCAACGGAAGGCGACCCCAGGCTTGATTCCGAGCTTCCTGAAAACCATCGCCGCCGGGCAGACGCCGGTGAATGCGGCCTGGATCATGTTCAGGCCCGCAAACACCGACAGGCCGATCCACCAGGGATTGATGTAGTGGGCGAGCGCCACACCCAGCAGGACGACGCAGCCGGCAAAGGCCAAAACCATACGGTCGACAGTCATGATCAAC
>JAYUBD010000246.1:0-6557 GCA_043740995.1 Caulobacteraceae bacterium
GTCAGTGGATTTTTCAAATCGCTTTTGCCCTTTCCGCAATGACGGGGCGGGGTCTATGGGATTGAAAGCGCGAGGATCGACCGATGAAGCTTTATGGAATGGCGACCCGGGCTCCCAACCCGCGCCGCGTGCGCATCCTGTTGGCCGAGAAGGGGATCGATCTGGCGGAGACGCCGGTTGATTTGATGAAACGCGAGCACAAGGCGACCGACTACCTGGCCAAGAATTCGCTGGGTCAAATCCCGACCCTCGAACTCGACGATGGAACCACGATTTCCGAATCTATCGCCATTTGCCAGTATTTCGAGGACACCCACCCGGAGCCGGCATTGTTCGGTCGCGGAGCCCTGGAAAAGTCGCAGGTCACCATGTGGGTGTGGCGGATCGAGAGCGTCCTCTTGGCGCCGGCGAGGCAATTTTGGCGGCACGCCCATCCCCGCACCGCCGCTCTTCTGACCCAGTTCAATGATTTCGGCGAGTCCAACCGCGCAATCTACGCCGCCGCTCAGCACTGGCTGGACAATGAGCTAAAGGGTCGGACATTCATCGACGGCGCCGCGTTTAGCATGGCGGACATATGCGCCCTGTGCACGGTTGACTTCGCGACCTCGATCGGGCTGCCGTTGGAGCCGGGCGCCGCTAATCTGATGGCCTGGCATGCCGGCGTCTCGGCGCGGCCAAGCGCAAAAGCTTAGAACCCACGCCACCGCCCGACCGGACGCTATTGGCCGCTGTCCGGTTCGGACCGCCATTAGGTGAGTTGCGGAATGAGATTCGGATCGGCCTTTTCCGCTGCCCGGCGATAGGCCGGCCGCGCGCCGATGCGCTGCAAGTAGGCGAGAATATTCGGGTAGGGCGACAGATCGCGGGGGGCTGACAGGCGCATTGTGGTGAGCGGGAAGAGCATCATGATGTCCGCGGCCGTGAACTCGTCCCCGGCAAAATAGTCCACATCGCCGAGGCGCTGCTCGACCAGATCGAACGTGAGATCAAGGCGGTTGCTGAACAAGCGCGCAATATCGCTCTCTGTATTCCCGCCAACCAGCGGGATGACCACCGCAATCATCGCACTCGCCATCATCGAGCTATTCGCAAAGTGGAACCAATAGCGATATTCGGCAAAATTCGCATCGGCTGCACCGAGGGCAAGGCGACCGTCGCCATGCTTCGCGACAATATAGTCGATGATCGCGCCGGACTCAGCCAATACCAATGTGTCATCCGTGATGACCGGCGCGGTTCCCGACGGATGGAGCGCTTTGTAATCGGCCGGTGCAAGGTGTGTAACCGGGTCGCGCTCGTACCGCACTAATCGATAAGGAAGCCCCAGTTCCTCACAAAGCCAGACAATGCGGTCGGATTGTGAGACACCAAGATGGTGTACGGTCAACATGGCATGACTCTCATTCTGCAAATAAACTATAAGAACATGATTCACGGGAAATCCACGCATGCCCCGCCCCGCCCGGGGAGGCGGTTTCTCAAGCCGTTATTTCGGGGCGCCCAGGCGGTCGATGCCGGCGATGGCGGGGACCCATGGGGTCCAGCCCCAGGCGTGGCGGACGCGGTCGAAATTGGTTTTCGGATCATAGGCCGGCGCGGCGGCGCTGAGGTCGCGGGCATAAAGCGCGCCCGCCGCCTCGAGCACGGCGGCCGCGGCGACATACTCATCGTGGCGCGAACCGACCAGGGCCAGCTCGGCGTTTCGCAGGTCCTGCGCCGTGATCAGCACGTCCAATGTGGTGCGAAGGCCCGCTTCGGCCTCCTGCCGGGTCCCTTCAAAGGCGATATTGGCGGCGCTGACCTGTTGCGTGTTGGCGTCAAGGCTGGCGCGCGCGCCCAGAAGCTGATTCCAGGCGCGCGAGACGCTCAGCAGCACCTGCCGACGGGTCGTCTCGATATTGATGCGATCGACCGAGTTGGTCTCGGCGGCCTGGCGAATCCGCGACGAGGTCAGCCCCCCCGTAAACAGTGGGAAACTGGCGACGGCTGTGGCGGAAACGTCATGGGTATAGTTGGCGAACGGCGTGGCCAGCCCGAAATTTCCGCCGGAATAACCCAGGTTCGCTTGCAGGGCGAAGGTTGGCCGCGTCTCGGCCTTGACGGCCGCCAGTTGCGCGGCGCTGGCCTGCTCGGCGAACTGTGCCTGTCGGATCAGGGGATTATCCTGTTCCGCGGCGGCGAAAGCCTGGTCCAGGGTAGCGGGCAGCAGCCTGGACAGCGGCGGTTCGGGGGCAAGATTGCCCGGGTTTTGCCCGACCACTGCGCCATAGCCGGCCCGGCTGTTGGCCAGTTGCGCCAGGGCGGCGGCGCGTTGGGCGCGCGCGGCGGCGACCCGGCCCTCGGTCTGGGCGACGTCCGTGCGGGTGATTTCCCCCACCTCGAAGCGGGCCCGGGACTGCTCTGACTGGCGCTGCAGCAGGGCGACATTGTCCTCGGCGATCGCCACGCTCTCCTGGTCGCGACGCACGTCGGCATAGGCCTGGATCACCCCGTCCAGCACGGACTGTTCGGCGGCGCGCAGCCGTTCGCGGCCAGCCAAAACGCCGGCCTTGGCGGCATCCACCGCGCCGGACACCCGGCCGCCGGTCCAGATCGGCTGGGTGATCGTCAGGGTGGCGGCCGAGGTCTGGCTCTGCCCGGTCGGACGGCCGCTGCGGGAGGCGCCAAGCGCATTATTGTCGTCGGTGGTGACGATCCCGCGCGCCGAGGCGGTCGGATTATAGCCCGCCGACGCCTGGACATAGGTTTCATCCAACGCCCTTTGCGCGGCGCGCTGGGCTTGCAGTGTGGGATTGGAGCCATAGGCCAGCGCCACCGCATCGGCCAGGGTCTCCGCCCGGGCAGTCGCGGCGACGCCGCCCAGCACCAGAACGCCCAGCCCCAACCTTGCCGCCATATGCCGCGCCATTCAGCCGCCCTCATCCCGCCGCTTTGCGGCTGGCATCGCTATAGGCCGCTCGCCCGCGCAGCGGCTAGACGGGCGGCGATTAAGCTTTGGTCACATAGATGCGGGGCGAGACGGCGCTTCGCTCAGAACACGAAGCCGCGGGCCGCCTTGAAGCCGGCCATGACCGGCGGCGTGGCGTCGAACAGACGCCGCGAGCCGACCGCCTCGCCCGAGCGCAGATAGAGCATGGCATGGCCCACCGGGCCCTCGCGCTCCACCACGCCGAGACGGCCGCCCGGCGCCAGACCCGCGAGCCAGGCCGCCGGCGTGCCGGCGACGGCGCCCTCACAGATGATCAGCGGCCAGGCCCCCGCTATGACCCCGGCGTCCGCCGCCTCCAGACGGGTGACGTGGAGACCCATGGCTTCCAGCACCGCGGCGGCATAGGGCGCGGCGATGGCGAGGGCCGCCTCTCCGGACCTCGGGCGCAGGGCTTGCAACAGCTTGGCGATGTCGCGCGGTCGCAACAGCCAGCGGCCGGGGGCATATTCCACTTCCGTGTCGGCATAGGCCAGATGGCGCTGGGCGGGCGCGATCAGCGCCTCGCGCGCCACGCCGCGCATCGCGTCCTGGATGCTCAGATCCGGCACGTCATTGGGCCGCACCTGGCTGTCCACCATGATCGACCGTTCGGCGGCCAGGTCGGCGCTCATGAGAATCCTTCGGCAAACAAGCGGAAACGAGTCCGCTTATAGGTCGCCGGCCGTCAAAGCCGCAATCCGGCAATTGCCCCCCGACCCGCCATCTGTTAGCCATCCGCCCTGCGGCCTGGTGGCGGAGTGGTTACGCAGCGGACTGCAAATCCGCGCACCCGAGTTCGATTCTCGGCCAGGCCTCCAGATTTTCTCCCTGTCAGGCACAATGACGCCGCCGACTTTGTTGGCCGACGGCGTGACTGCTATGCTGTGTTGGCTAGCCAATAACCTGTACCGGAGACAGGCTGGCGCGGCGCGGCATAGATACAACCGTGCCGTTAAAGTGTCGGAGGATTGTGAATGTTCAGACGACGACTATCGCGTCGCCTTGTGGACGGAGTCCTTGGCCTTGCCGATGGCTTCCTTCGCCGAACCGGTAGCCTTGTCCGCCATGCCTTCGGCCCGAAGCCTGTCGTTGCCGACCAGCTTGCCGGCGGCTTCCTTGACGGCGCCAACACCCTTTTGAGTCGCGCCTTCGATACCTTCTTTACTCATGACCTTCTCCTTTTCAGATGAGACATTGAAAACGGCAGGCCCGGCGAAAGGTTCCAGAGTTCGTTTTTCTACTATCCAGAAATTATGTCAGCCGCCGTCGGTTCTGACGAACCTTGCGACGATAGTGGGCCAGCACCTGCGTCGCCGCCGCCGCCGGGGTGGTTCCCAGACCGCCGGTCAGCGCCTTGATCCGCAGCGCCGCCAAGGCTTCGGCCTTCTCGCTGACCATGCGCACCGATTCCGCCCGGGCGCCGGCGCCCCCGGCTGCGATTTTCAAGGTTCGCTGGCCGATGACGGCAGCGGCCTCGAACCCGAGGAGCCAGGCGTCGGTCGCTATTCGCATCCAGGGATTTCGCATGGCGCCACAACGCGACGACGATGCGGGCGTTCCCCCGCGCCGGGCGATCTATCGCGTCTGGATCTGGGCGACCGCGCGGACGTTGGGGTCTTGCGCGAAGTCCGCCGGCGCGATGAATCCGCGCGCGTCCCATTGAATCTTGATGCCCACCGCTTCAAAGCACCCGGCCGCATATTCCGAGCAGATGAATTCATCATTGGCGCCCAGGCTTTCGGGCACCTTGACGTTCGCGGCGCCGAAACAAATGCGCGCCGCGATCTTCAGAATTTCCCGGCCGGAAAACGGATCGCCAAACCGGTCCACCGCGAAATCACCCAGTTTTTTCATCGCGACCTCGGCGTGATCGCCCCCCTTGTCCGCATAGTCCGCATGGCGGGCCAGAATGATTTGTCCCGGATAGGGCTTCTTGCCCGTGCTGCTCTGGCTGATGAACTTTTCCAGGCCGACGGTTCGCACGCCTATTTGTTGAACGCTCTCGAACACCATGATCCGACCCAAAGAATCCCACCGATAAGCCAGGGCCACGTGTGTCCACGGGCTTTTCGTCGACCAGCCGATCAGTCGGGAGAACGGATCATGTCCCGCGCACAGCAGGAGATCGCCGTCCTGAATCCGTGGCGCGATAGCTTCGAGCGATTCTGGCTTCAAAGTCTTCAGGACGTCGTCGGCGATCGACATGCGGCGCGCTCCCCCATTGCTTGTCAGCCGGACGGCGACCGCAGCTGCTCCGGCCTAGCATACGCCCCGCCCGGCCAAGGCGCCTAGCGGACGAGGAAAAGCGGGGTCATCGCCGCGACGCCGGTTTCCGACCGGGCGGCTCGGGCGAGATGCTCGCTCACGCCAAAGGCGTCCTCCAGGGTGCGAAGCAGCGAATAGTGGTTATACGGTGTATCGTCCGACACGCCTCTGGGGCCATGATTGGTGATCACGATGGTCGGGATGTGGCCGCCCCCATAGTTGGACGCCGCGCCCGGCGTGACGCCGCAACAGCCCTCGCGGCCGCCGCCGGACCCTTCGTCAAAAGTGATGACGATGGCGACATTCCGTTTGCCGCGCCACGCCCGGGTCGCCTGGATCGCGGCGACCAGGGCGCCGGCCACGGCGTCGCCGCGCTGGATCAGCGGTCCAACATTGGCGCTGTCGCAATCGGCCGGAATGCCCGCGCCGCGCAGGCCATGCATCTCGTTGCACTGGTTGGGGACAATCAGCGCGAAATTCGGCAGGTGGTCGGCGGCGAGATCGGCGGTAAGCTGATCGAACCCGACGATGTGGCCGGCGCGGCCCGGATCGTGCTGCACCGAAGCGAAGTTCAGGAAGCCCGAATGTTTCGACGCATACAGCGCCGTCGCCCGGCCGCCGCCAGCGAATTTGGGATCGCTGGCGATATAGGCGAGCGACCCCGGGGTCGGCAGGCTCTCATAATAGCCCTTCCAGGTCAGGCCGACGGCGGTGAGTTGGTCGCCCAGATGCGGCGCGTGGACCGTGTGATCAGCATAGCCCGGCGCCTTGGCCCCCGCGCAGGGCGCGCCGTCGTCGCCGGGCTTGCACCAGAAGGCGTCATCGTCGTGGATGCCGAAGGTGTCGCCGCCCAGCAGTGCGACATAGTTGGCCTCGCTCGGGTGAACCTCGCCATAGAACCGCGCCGCATCGCCATAGGTTTTCGCCAGACGGGCGATGTTCGGCGCGGCGACGCCGCCCATGATCTGGCCGTAGTCTTTGTTTTCTTCGACGATTACGAAAACATGCTCATAGCGCGGCACGCCTTCCAGGGCGGGCGGCGGCGCGGCCCGGGCCGACCCGCAGGCGAGGGCCAACATCATCACCGCGTTCCACCGCATCGCCGCTCCCGCCTGGCCGCGCGAAGGCCAATTCCCCCGGGCGCGGGGCGATCATAGAGGCAAAACGCGGGGATCGGTCCGGTTTTTCCGCGCCGTCTTGCGCACCCGTCTGCCGCGTCGTATTAGCCCCGTCCTTCGGCGATTGCCCGATCCTCGGTAGCTCAGTTGGTAGAGCAGGCGACTGTTAATCGCCGGGTCGCAGGTTCGAGTCCTGCCCGGGG
>JAYUBD010000247.1:0-1931 GCA_043740995.1 Caulobacteraceae bacterium
GGGATCCTTGACGCCGGTCGAGGCCCACAACAGCCGCTGCGGCGACGCGCCGGCGGCGGCGAGCTTCTCCCAACGCGGACAGTCGAGGTCTTCGCGGTAGCGCCGATAGGCGATCTTGGCGTTGGCGATGGCGACCTGGCCGCGCAGCTTCGCCAGACCGGGGGCGTCCGCGCCAGCGCCGGCCGCAAGGCGTGCGTCGATCAGCTTGTCGACCTCGGCGTCGATGCGGCTGATGAAGAAGCTGGCGACGCTGTGAACCTTGGAAAGGTCTCCGCCGGCCGCGCTCAGGGTCTCCAGCCCCTGCAGGTGCGCTTCGGCCGCCGCCAGATAGGCCCCGATGCCGAAGAGCAGGGTGACGTTGACGTTGATCCCCTCGCCGATCAGTTGCCGAACGGCGGCCGTGCCCGGCTCCGTGCCCGGCACCTTGATCATCAGATTGGGGCGGTCGACGGCGCGCCAGAGCCGCCGCGCCTCGGCGACGGTGGCTTCAGTGTCCATCGCCAGATGCGGCGAGACCTCCAGGCTGACGTAGCCGTCGCGGCGCAACCGGCGATCATAGACCGGCCGCAACTGGTCGGCGGCGGCCCGAACATCGATGATCGCCAGCCGTTCGTAGAGTTCCGCGGCCGCCTCGACCCCTACGTCCAACAGCCTTTGCAGGCGATCGTCATAGTCGGTCCCATGGCCGATCGATTGCTCGAAGATCGAGGGGTTGGAGGTCACACCCGTGACGCCGTCCTGCTCGATCAACCGCCTCAGCTCGCCGTTTTCGAGAATCTTGCGGTGGATAAAGTCCAGCCAGACCGATTGGCCCGCGGCGCCCAGCTGAAGGAGGGGATTGTCCATGAACCGGTGTTCCTTGCCTGCGTGCCGCGGTCGCGGCGGCGTGCGGGTACATCCGGCGCCGCCCTCTCCGCCCTCGCCCCTAAGACGCGTGGCGAGCCGGGCGATTACAGGCCGGACTGGAATGAGGCCGTCTCCGCCAACCGACCGCGACGCCAACGTCGTGGGCCAAGGTCCGTGGCGCTTGGCCGGGCGTAAGAAAGCCGGCCCTCGCATCGTCAAGGGTTGCGCGGCCCGGCATGGCGCCGGGCGCGCGACCGAGACGAAACGGGAGACTTACCATGTCGCGTTCAGGACACGTCCAGGCCGTGGCGACGGGTGCAGGACTCATCGCCGCGCTCGCGCTATTCGGCTGTCAGCCGGCGACCAGCGAGGCGCAGACGCAGGTCGTGCAGGGCGTTCAATTCGCCTACGGGGTCGTCAAGAGCGAGGCGGTGCTCGCGCATTCGGCGGGCCATCCGGAGCGCACCATGCACGACGGAGTTCCAACCGGACCCGACACTTACCACCTCGTCCTCGCCTTGCAGGACGCCAAGGCCGGAACCCGCATCAGCGACGCTGACGTCACCCTGGCGCTTGCCGGACCGGGACACCCCGGGCGCGTGGTGATGGCCTTAGCGCCCATGGGACCGGCCGACGCGGCGTCCTACGGTGGCTATGTGTCGTTGCCGTCAGCGGCCAGATATCGATTGACCTTCGCCGTGACGCGCCCGGGCGCGGGCCGCCGCGCCGTCCAAGCCCGGTTCCTGTTCCAGCGACCCTCGTGAGGACAAACACTTCGGTATACGGCTTCAGCGAAAACTATTGCTCTAAGAAATCGCGCCCACGATTTGCCAAAATATTTCCAAATCCGTCGATATTTCATCGTAGTCGGCGGAACGTTATTTTCAGGACACGGTTACGACTCCAGTATTCCGCAATAATCTACGGCGCGACGAACTCTCCCATTATTGGAAGGTTTGAAATGCTGATCGCGGCTTGATCCAGCGCAAATTCAAACTCACAGCAGCCGTGCTCTCCTGGCGTCGTCACACTTCTTGGAGCGGCGCGATGACAGCTATGTCCCTGAGCGAGACTTCGAAGGTGGC
>JAYUBD010000248.1:0-1930 GCA_043740995.1 Caulobacteraceae bacterium
AGCCGGCCCAGCGAGCGATATTCGGGGCGGAAATCATGGCCCCACTGGCTGACGCAATGAGCCTCATCGATGGCGATCAGCGCCAGCGGCGCGTTCGACAGCCGCTCCAACGCCCAGCCCTGCATCAGGCCTTCGGGCGAAAGGTAGATCAGATCAAGATCGCCGTTCGCCAGCCGCCGCCAGGTGGCGTCGCGCTCCTCGGGGGCCAGGCCGGAATCCATCCGCGCCGCCTTGACCCCCAGCTGTTTGAGCCCCTCCACCTGATCGCTCATCAAAGCGATCAGCGGCGAGACCACCAGGCCGACGCCGGGCCGGAGCATGGCGGGGATCTGATAACAGACACTCTTGCCGCCGCCGGTAGGCAACACCGCCAGGGCGTTGCGCCCGGCCATCACCTCGTCGATCACCGCCGCCTGCAGGCCCCGGAATTCGGCATGGCCGAAGGTGTGGCGAAGAATCTCGCGGGCGGAATCGATGATCAGGGGCACCCGGGCCTTATGGCAGGGGGACTGAATCGGGGGAAGCGGCGAACCAGGCTCGCTCCGCTTAAGGCTTCCTCAATCGTCTGGAGCCCAAACCAATCCTGCAATATCAGGATGGCGCGCCGGCGTGGCGCTGGTGGGACAAGGCATGGCGGACGCGAATGGCGACGGCCAATCTTCGGGCGGTCGGCCGGCGCGGACCGGTCGCTCGGCCCTGGCGGCGCTGGTCTATTGGTCGCTGGTGCTCGGCGTCTGGAGCCTGATCTTCATCATCGGCGCGCTCGCGGTGTTCGCCACCGATCTGCCCGACACCTCGAAACTCTACGACGTTCATCGGCAGCCTTCGATCACCTATCTGGACCGTTCGGGCGGGGCGGTGGCGGTGCGCGGCAGTCAATACGCCCCGCCCGCCGACGTCGACGCTCTGCCGCTCTATGTGCCGGCGGCGTTCGTCGCCATCGAGGACCGCCAATTCTATCATCATCCCGGGTTCAATCCGTGGGGCATGGCGCGCTCGGCGCTGCACAATCTGGCCCACCCGGGCGGGGGCCTGCGCGGCGGCTCGACGATCACCCAACAGCTGGCGCGCAATCTGTTTTTGACCCCGGCCCAGACCTATCGCCGCAAGGCGCAGGAACTGATCCTGGCGGTGTGGCTCGAACTGCATTTCAGCAAGAAGCAGATCCTTGGCCTGTATCTGAACCGGGTCAGCTTCGGCGGCGGCGCCTATGGCATCGAGGCGGCGGCCCAACGCTATTTCAACAAGCCGGCGCATGATCTGACCCTGGGCGAGGCGGCCCTACTGGCGGCGACCATGAAGGGGCCGTCGCGCTACAATCCGGCCGCCAACAGCGAGCGGGCCGCGCGCCGCGCCACGGTGGTGCTCTACGAAATGCAGCGGATGGGGGCGATCACCAGCGCGGAGCGTGGCCGCGCCCTGGAGACGCCGGTGCACGTGTCGGCACGGCTCGCCAACCAGCGGGCGCAGTATTTCGTCGATTGGCTGGATAGCCAGGTCCGCTCGCAGGTTGGCGAGCCAACCGAGGATCTGGTGGTCGAGACCACGCTCGATCTGCCGATCCAGACCGAGGCCGAACAGGCGGTCCGCCTGGGCGTCGCCGCCCATGCCGACCAGGGTGTGCAACAGGGGGCTCTGGTGGCCATGGACGGCGAGGGGCGCATCCGCGCCTATGTTGGCGGCGCGGTCTATGCCGACAGTCAGTATGACCGGGCGACCACGGCGCGCCGGCAGGCGGGGTCGGCGTTCAAACCGTTTGTCTATCTGACGGCGATGGAGAATGGCCACACCCCGACCGAGACCGTCATCGACGAGCCGATCACCATCGGAAACTGGACGCCGCGCAACTATACCGGGCGTTATCTCGGATCGATCACCCTGCAGACCGCCCTGGCGCAATCGGTGAACACCGTGGCCGCCCGCCTCGCCG
>JAYUBD010000249.1:0-1928 GCA_043740995.1 Caulobacteraceae bacterium
ATTCGCCGGCTGGATCGTGGACGTGCTCGGCCTGGGAAATCGCTTGGTGTTCACGGTCGCACAGGGCGCGTTTCATGGCTTTCATCGTCGCTTCTGGAGGTCGAGCCCTCAGCCCAGCGTCGCGAGCCGCGCCAGAGCGCCCTCCAGCCGTGACTTCGCCTGTCGTGCGACGGCCAGCCGCTCGCGATTTTCCTCGACCACCGCCTCGGGCGCCCGGACGATGAAGTCGGCATTGCCGAGCTTTTTGGCGGTGCGGTCGATATCGCCGGCCTGGGCGGCGATCTCCTTGGTCAGGCGGGCGCGTTCGGCGGGCACATCGACCAGGCCCTTGACCGCCAGAGCCAGGGTCGCGCCCTGCACCACCAGCGCGACGGCGCCGTCCGGCGGGGCGTCATCGAAGCGCAGGGCGCCGATCCGCAGGGTGTGGGCGATCACCCCGGCATTGGCGGCGAAGGCGCGGCGCTGCTCCTCGCCCGCCTCGACCACCACCAGATCCGGCCGGGCGGCGGGTGGCACGCCCAGTTCGGCGCGCACTGAGCGGCCCTCGGTGACGGCGGCGATGACCAGGCCGATCTCGGCGGCGGCGGCGGCGTCGCGATAGCTGCCCGGCAGGTCAGGCCATGGCGCGGTGATCAGCAGGCTGGCCCGGGGCGCGCCTTCCACGGCTGTACTGGCCCACAGCTCTTCGGTGATGAACGGTGAAACGGGGTGCAGCAGCTTCAGGATGGTCTCCAGCACCCAGGCGGCCATGGCGCGGGTTTCGACCGCCGCCGCGGGGTCCGCGCCGCCCAGGATCGGCTTGGCGAATTCGACGAACCAGTCGCAAAACACATTCCAGATAAAGCGGTAGAGCGCGCTCGCCGCTTCGTCGAACGCGCAGGTTTCCAGGGCGGCGGTCACCGCCCGAACCGCCTCAAGCGTCTCGCCGCGCACCCATAGATTGACGGTATGTGTCACGCTGGCGGGATCGAACCCCGCCACGGGCGCGCAGCCGTTCATTTCGCAAAAGCGCGCCGCGTTCCACAGCTTGGTGCCAAGGTTTCGATAGCCCTCGATGCGCGGCGTGGCGAGGCGGATATCCCGCGCCGGCCCGCTCATGGCGACCAGGGTGAAGCGCAGGGCGTCGGCCCCGTATTCGTCGACCAGCTCCAGAGGGTCCATCACATTGCCCTTGGATTTGGACATCTTGGCGCCGGTTGCGTCGCGGATCAGGGCGTTGATGAACACCCGCCGGAACGGGACCCGCCCTGTGAAGTGCAGACCCATCATCATCATCCGGGCGACCCAGAAAAATATGATGTCGAAACCGGTGACCAGGGTGTCGGTGGGATGGAAGCGTTGCAGGTCGGCGGTTGGCTCGGGCCAGCCCAGGGTGCTGAACGGCCACAGCGCCGAGGAGAACCAGGTGTCGAGCACGTCCTCGTCCTGGCGCAGGGGCTCATCGCGGCCATAGTGTTCGCGCGCCTGAGCCACGGCCTCGGCCTGCGTCTCGGCCACGAAGATATGACCGTCCGGGCCGTACCAGGCCGGGATGCGGTGGCCCCACCACAGCTGGCGCGAAATGCACCAGGGCTCGATGTTGCGGAGCCACTCGAAATAGGTCTTTTCCCAGTTCTTCGGCTCGAACACCGTCTCGCCGGTCTCCACGGCGCGGATCGCTGGCCCGGCCAGGGTTTTGGCATCCACATACCATTGGTCAGTCAGATAGGGCTCGACCACCACGCCCGAACGGTCGCCGTGCGGCACGGCATGCCGGGTGGCTTCGATCCCCCGCAGCAGGCCGAGCGCCTCGAATTCAGCCACAACCTTTTTGCGTGCGTCGAACCGGTCCAGGCCGCGATACGCCGCCGGGGCGTTGTCATTCACCCGCGCGAAGGGATCGAGAATGTTGATCATCGGCAGGTTGTGCCGCTGGCCCACCCGAAAAT
>JAYUBD010000250.1:0-1924 GCA_043740995.1 Caulobacteraceae bacterium
TCCTGGCTTCCGTTTACGTCAACATCGACGGGGTCGTCCTCATAGCGCCGCCGCGACACGAGGTCGACAACCGGGGCCGTCCACCCTTAAGCTGCACCACCGACATCCGCGGTGGGAGCCTTTCGCCATGATGCGTTTCATTCTGCAGGCCGTCGCCGCCGCCCTCGGTTTCTGGCTGGCGTCGCGGATTATTCCGGGCGTCCGGGTGGCGGGCCTCGAAAGTCTGCTGGCGGCGGGCCTTCTGTTGGGCCTGATCAACGCCCTGGTGCGCCCCATCCTTATCCTGCTCACTCTGCCGTTCACCATCGTCACGCTGGGCCTGTTCCTGTTGGCGGTGAACGGGTTCACCGTCTGGCTGGCCACGGTGTTTCTGCACGGCGTCCACATCCATAGCCCCCTGGACGCCATCCTGGCCTCAATCATCATCAGCCTGACCAGCTGGGCGGCGGGCATCGTCACCGGCGGTGCGCGCGGCGCGCGTGTTTGACAACCCGCCATCCCGATCCCATCTCTCATGGCAGGGACGATAGTCGCGAGGATACCATGACCGTTCGCCGAAACGCTCTGACCGCAGCCGTGATGGTCGGCGCCGTAATGGCGGCTGGCGCCGGCTATGCGGCGACCGATACGTCCGTAAAAGACCGACCCGCCGCCCAGCACTGCTTTTTCGTCACCCAGTGGCAGGGCTGGAGTTCGCCCAGCCCCAGCGTTCTGTTGTTGGGCGTCGCCATGCACGATGTATTTCGGGTGGATCTCAGCGCACCCGCCCCGCAGTTGAGTTGGCCCGGCATGCACCTGATCTCCATCCAGCGCGGCAGCTCCAGCATCTGCGGCGCCATCGATCTGGATCTCAAGGTGGCGGATACCAACGGGTTTCCGACCCCGTTGTTTCCCAAGACCTTGACCAAGCTCACACCCGAGGAAGTGGCGGCGATTCCCCGGCAATTTCGACCCAATTGAGCGTGGTGACCGCGCGCCCTTGGCCGGGCGCGTGGCCTCAAGGCTCGCCAAATCACTCCAAATCGGCGATGGACCCTGAAAGCCTCGCTCTTCAGGAAAGACAGCCGCATGGCGCGTAAGCCCAACTATCAGTTCGAACGCATGGATCGGGAACGGATCAAGGCCGCCAAGGTCGCGGAAAAGGCCGCCATCAAACGGGAATTGAAAGAGCGCGAAGATCGCGAAAAAGCCGGCGACACCCCCGCCGCCGATCAAGACTAAGGCCAGGCCGCTGCAACACGCCCTGAGTTTCACCCAGGAAACCGTCAGTCTCGACGGCGAGGCTTTCACCGATTGCGAATTTCGCAAGTGCAAGCTGATCTATAGCGGCGGCGAGGCGCCGAGCTTCGCCAATTGCCGGTTCGACAATTGTGATTGGCGATTCGAGGGTCCGGCCGCCCGGACGCTTGAGCATTTGAAAGCGGTGTGGAGCGCAGGGGCCAAGCCCGTGGTTCAGGGCCTGATCAAGGAAATTACCGGCGCGACGAAATAGCCGCTTTCGCCGCCGTGGCGCGCAGCCCCGCGACGGCGGCGAGCCCGGTCAGAATCAATCCGGCGCCCAGCCAAAGAACGCCATGCACATCCCGCTCGCCCACCACCAGGGAGGCGAGCCATGGCCCGAGCGCGCCGCCGAGCAGCTGGGCCGCGCCGCTCTGCATGGCCGCCCGTCGGCTGGGATCCGCATCGATGGTCATCGGCGCCAGGAAAGGTCCCAGGAACAGGCCCACCAAGCCCGACGCCGCATTGGCCAGAATGAACAGGCCGGTCGGCAGGCGCGTGGCGAACAACGCCCAGACCGCCAGATAGGTGGCCGTGGTGATCAGAAACACCGTGAAATAGCGGATGCGCCCGGCCAGCGCCGTGGCCGCTACGCCCCCCGCCACCTGCGCGGCGAGAGATATCCACAGCGAGTCGCGCGCCACGC
>JAYUBD010000251.1:0-1924 GCA_043740995.1 Caulobacteraceae bacterium
CCGCTCGCCGCCCTGCAGGCGTTGGAGCCGGGCGTCACGCCAGACGTTTATGCGGTTCTCACGCCACGCGCGTCGGCGGCCAGCCGTCAAAGTCATGGCGGCACGGCGCCCGATCAGGTACGCGCCCAGGTCAATCGTTGGAAGGACATGCTTCGATGAATGGGTCATCCGCAATACTCAGCCTTGCCGCCGCCGTGGCGCTCGGCGTTTCATTGAGCGCCTGCGGTCGGGTTGGGCCGTTGGAGCAGCCCGCCCCGCTCTATGTCGAAAGGGCCAAGGCGGATTACGCGGCCAAGAAGGCGGCGGCCGAGGCCCGGGACCAGGAGCGCCGGGATCAGGATCAAATCGAATCCCTGCCGCGCGGCAAGCGCTATGATCCCAACATGGACACCACCCCGGCCCGGGCTCTGCCGATTCCGGGCGGCCCCAACGATCCCAATGGCGCGGCGCCCCCAGGCTCCCTGCCCGACCCCTATAACCGTCCGCGATGAACCATTTCGAACTGAAGACCGGCGACGACGGCGACGAGCTCTGGTGCGAAGAGGTCAGCCTCGCGCGGCTGGCCGAAGAGGTGGGAACACCGCTCTATGTCTATTCCACCGCCACCTTGGAACGGCACTTCCGGGTGTTTCGCGACGCCCTCCAAGCCCATAATTCATTGGGATCGCCCGGCGTCTATTATGCGGTGAAGGCCAATTCCAACATCTCGGTGCTGGCGACCCTGGCGCGGCTGGGCGCCGGGGCCGACACCGTCTCGGAGGGCGAGATCCGCCGCGCGCTGGCGGCGGGAATTCCGGCCGGTCGCATCGTATTTTCCGGGGTCGGCAAGACTGCGCGGGAAATCGCCTTCGCGCTCGAAGTCGGCGTCGCCGAGATCAATGTCGAATCGCCGCCGGAAATGGCGCTGCTGTCTCGCCTGGCCGGCGAGCGGGGCGTGTGTCCCACCGTGGCGATCCGGGTCAATCCGGATGTGGGGGCGGGCGGCCACGCCAAAATTTCCACGGGCCGGTCCGAGAGCAAGTTCGGCGTCTCCATCGCCGAGGCCGAGCGGCTATACGCCCAGACGGCGGCCGACCCGAATCTGAACCTCGTCGGCCTTGCTTGCCATATCGGCAGCCAGATCACTGATCTCGCCCCGCTGGAAGCCGCCTTCGACTTGATGCGCGGTCTGGTCGAGCGGCTGCGCGGTCAGGGGCTAAGGGTCGAACGCCTGGACCTCGGCGGCGGGCTTGGCGTCCCCTATTTCAACCAGCCCGATCCGCCGACACCGGAAGCCTTCGCCGCCATGGCCGCCCGCGCCGTAGGCGGTCTGGACATCAATCTGGCGTTCGAACCCGGGCGGGTGATCGCCGCCAATGCGGGGGTGTTGGTCGCGGGCGTGATCCACATCCACCAACGCCCGGATGGTCGGCGGTTCGTGGTTCTTGATGCCGCCATGAACGACTTGATACGCCCGGCCATGTACGACGCTTGGCACGACATCCGCCCGGTCGTCCCTCGCGCCGGGTCGCTCATGCCCTTCGATGTAGTGGGTCCCGTGTGCGAGACCGGCGACACCTTCAGCCGCGACCGACCGCTGCCCCCTCTAGAGGCCGGCGATCTGGTGGCCTTCATGAGCGCGGGCGCCTACGGAGCCGTCATGGCGAGTGAATACAATAGTCGACCGCTCATACCCGAGGTCCTGGTCAAGGGCGAGGACTGGGCGCTGGTGCGTCCACGCCCTTCCTACGAAGAAATCCTGGGCCGGGAGGTGCGAGCTGACTGGTTGCGGTGAACCATTGGAATGGTCCTGCCACAGCGCTTTTCCCGCTGGGGCAGGCTCAATCAAGAACAGACGACTTGCGTTCAGGCCCCAGCGAATTTCGCGCGGCGACGGGCCGCAAGGCCAATGGCCCCGAATCCGACCAGCATCATGGCCCAGGTC
>JAYUBD010000252.1:0-6518 GCA_043740995.1 Caulobacteraceae bacterium
GTCGAGAAGTGGGAATCGGGCGCCAAGCGGCCCAGCCCCCCATTGCGAAAGCTCCTGTCAGTCGTCCAAAAACACGGCTTGCAAGTCCTCGCCTAGCGCCCCGATCTTGCGCTGCGCAAGCAAGCGGCCTGACCGTTCTAGGCCGGCCATCTCAACCCGCCCGGCGCGCCAGCGTCGCCCGGAGCGTCTTGTCGCTGACCCCATAGGCGCGGGCCACCACGCTCACCGGCTCGTCGCCGGCGAGGCGGGACCGCGCCTCGGTGATCTGCTGGCCATTCATCTTCGGAGGCCGGCCAAGGTGGCGGCCGGCGGCCTTCGCGACCGCGATCCCCTGCTGCTGCCGGTCCCGAGTGCGCCGGCGCTCGTGCGCGGCCAGGCTGGCGAGAATGTCGGCGATCAGGCGTCCGTCGTTCGTGGTGATGTCGAGGGAGGGGAGGGCGAGCACCCGCAACACCACCCCGCGCCGGATCAAGTCGTCCATGAGCAGGATCGCCTCACCCGTGCTGCGGCCGAGCCGGTCTAGCTCGGTCACGACCAGCTCGTCGGCGGCCTTCAATCCCGCCAAAAGCTGATCGAGGCGATGGCGCGCCTTAACCCCGCTCTGGACCTCCTCGATGATCTGATCGCACGCGGCGGCGCCCAGCGCCGACCGCTGGCGCGCGAGACTCTGTTCCTCGCTCGAAACCCGTGCGTAGCCGTAGCGCATTTCGTCCACCACCTTTCGCCCCTTCCAACTAGCTGATTTGGTTGGGGCAGGGGAGAAGGGAAGAAAGGTAGACCTTTCTCTCTGTCCGCAAGGGGGCGTATCGGACTTTGCATCAAGCGAGCGGCGATCACCCCAGGGTGGAGCACGCGCTATCCAAGCGTGGCTTTAGCTGTTAGCAATTTGCCTGGGCGGACTGGGAAAGCATGGCGGCGTCCCGCCGTGGCGGGCAAATTGTGGTTCTTCGAGCGGACGTTGGGCGTATCAGCCGACGAAGTGCTGCGCTTTTAGTTGGCGCGGCCGCATTCTCAATGTTGCCCGGTCAAAGCTGCCAAGCCAACGAAACACCCAATAGGGTGTATTTCGGCGGACATGCGTTTCTTTCGAAATTTTCGGACATCCAGACCGATTTCCCGAATTTGCACGCCCTCCTCCTGGCGGACGGACGCGCGACCGCCCTCGATCAAGCCCTGGTTCGGTCTGGCCAGCAAGGTGCCGATCACCGATCTATTTCTGTGGAATTCCAGGAGCTTGGCCGACTAGGACCAGGGCTTGATGCCAATGTCCTGGCGCTCGCCTTCGACCGAGAGGTGGTAGCCGCAAGCCAGATTGGCGCGACCTGGAAGCTGCTCGTAGAGCTGTCATTCCAGGCGCTGGTATTCGACTTTCGCTCCAAACTGATCCGCGCGAGCTTCCCAATCGCCATCCAATACCTGGACGCGTTCGACCAGGAACCGACCCCCACCGACATCCGGAACGCCCTCGAGCGGCTGGTGTTCGGCGACCAGGCCACCGGCCTTGCAGCCACGTTCTGGGCCACGGTTGGCGCGGCCACCCTGCCTGAGCCAGGCGCCCGTACCTTGAGGGTGTCGCAGGTGAGCCTCTCTGAAGCCGCGACCACCTTAGTCAGCAGCCTGGGCGTCGAGACCCCGGCGGGGCTGGGCGACCAACTCGGCTACGACTTCGGAAAGTTCCTATCGGGGAACCAGCGGCTGTCGGTTCTACCCTACGCGCCCAGCCAAGCCGTCGATGGCAAGATGGCCGCCCGCTTGGCCAATGGCTCGGTAT
Organism: Caulobacteraceae bacterium; assembly: GCA_043740995.1. Lineage (GTDB taxonomy): Bacteria > Pseudomonadota > Alphaproteobacteria > Caulobacterales > Caulobacteraceae > Acaudatibacter. The sequence goes on from JAYUBD010000252.1 coordinate 1,772, forward strand.
TCAACCTCACTCTCCCGAAGGCGGACTACGAAATATCCCTACGTCTGGACGGCCTGAAGAAGGTCCAGACCGCCACGACGGCGGCGGGCGCGGCGTGGGTCTACGGCGCGTTCGTCACGATCCGCGTGGTTGAACCCCTGTCGGGCAGGGTGTTCTTCGACAGCCAGGTTAAGCTTGGGGCCACACGGACGATCCCGGCCACAGCACGGAATACCGAAGACGACTGGCCCTCCTACGCCGAGGTGCTTCGGCAGCTACTGGACGAATTCACCCGATCCCTGACCGGCCCCGACAAGAAGTGGGGCCAAGCTCATCTCGTCACCGCCGACGCCAACCTCAAGCCTCTAAAAGAATTGGTCGACTCATGCAGATAGCCGCCCGCCTCGCAGCCGCCGTCATGGCCTTGTCCGCCATCGCCGCGCCAGCCTTCGCACAGATCGTCAGCGCCAAGGGCGCTGCGGCGACGCAATACACCGGACGGCTGACCGCCGACGTGCGCGCGAACACCGCACGCCAAGCCGAACTCAACGCGTTGGAGCGCTATATCGCCGAGTCCAATCCCGCCAAGCAAAGGTTGTTTGATCGTGCACGCCAGAGCTTGCTGGCCTCGCTGGATTCCTACGTCTTGAACACCGTGACGCTCAGCGAAACGGACGATGCCAAGACTAAGACCTATTCGCTCGTGCTGAAGGTCGAGATCAACGGCGGACGGTTCGAGAACGCGCTGTCGGACGCGACCGGCTCAAGCCCTGCCCAGCCGAACGGCGCTCAGGTGGCGGCCATCTTCGTGGCGCGAACGCCCTCGACGATCCAGAAGTTCGACGACCGCGTCTACAAGCGCGATGACGCCTCCGTGAAGGTAGCAAGCTCGGCGCAGGGCCAGCGCAAGACCCGCGAGAGCGAAGGCATAGGCGCAAGCTCCGTCAGCACCGGCGATTCCGTCAGTGCGCGCGGTTCGTATTCTCAAAGCGCTACGGCCACGTCGGAAAGCGGCGGCAGCGTCACCCGCAGGGCCGACGCCGTCGTCTGGACCGTGGCAAGCGCCAATGATGTCGATCAGCAGATGACGGGGGTCTTCGCCAATGCCGGCATGGAAATCGTCCCGGCCGACTTCATTGAGAGACTGGATTTGGCAGCAGTGCGGCGGGACTTCGGAACGGGAAACGACCTGAGCAGTCTGACACTACGCAACGTCGTGGCCGCCGTGCGCGCCGCAGGCATTCCGATCCTGGTGCTTGGCTGGATCGATGAACAAATGCCCGACACCGACCCCGTGACGGGCAATGCCCGCCTAAACGTCAAGGTCAATGCGCGAGTCTATGACGTGAGTAAGCCGATCCCACGGGTGCTGTCATCCATCGGGCCCATCCAATATGCCGGTCTCGGCCCGTCGAGCGACGTGGCCGCCACCAACGCCATGAAGCTGGCTGCCGAAGACGCCGCCAGGAAACTCGTCGACGAGATTTCCGTCAAAGGCGTCCGTTGACCTCTATCCCCCGCAAATTAGGATCTGAACCCATGACCTTCCGTAGCTCTGTCGTCTCAATACTAACGATTGCCGCTATCTCGTCAGTTAGCCCAGCGTCTGCACAAATAAGTATGCCGAAATTTGGCGGACTTGGCGGCGGCGGCGGCGCGGCTCAGCCGGGCGCCCAGGGCGCGTTCTTCGTCAATTTCACGCGGGCTCGGCTGGAGATCAACTCTGCTCAGACCTATCTGGCCCAGGCCTTCGATCTAAAAGATGAGATTACGCTGCTGGAAGCGGAGAAAACCACGCTTACTTCGGGTGCCCTCGACAAGGACGGCTATAAGAAGTCGAAGGAAATATCCCAGAACGTCAATGCTAAGTTGTCGGCTAGAATGGTTGAGGGCGCGGCCCTTTCTGACGAAGGTCGGAAGTATTACCAGGCCTCCATCCCACATCTCCTCGCCGGAACCCTGATCACGGTGCAATTGGTGGGTGATGCGCAGGCGTTGTCTCAGTCCGCGCAGGCCGCACTCGCCTCAGGATCGATGATGGAAAAGGTGAAACTCGCCGGAACCGCCGCCTCGGCCGCTATGATCGCCAAGGATATTCCAGGGTTCGTGATGAACACCACAAGTGCCTACAAGCAGACCCTGACCTACGGGCGCGCCAACAAGATTCCCGTGCCGAAAGACGCCACTGACGCCCTCGGGAGTCTGTAGGTTGATCCGTTCAACCATCATCGTCGCGGCGTCTCTCGCCGCCTGCCTGGCGCTCGCGGCCTGCTCCAAGCCGGACGGGTCCAAGTCCGGCGCCGCCACGCCCGTTGCGGAAAAGATGCGGGAAGCACCCGATTTCGGCGGGCTCACCAAGCAATATGTGGAAGTCGGTGGCGTAGGCGCCACACGAACCGCAGCGATCGACGATGCCCTACGGTTGGCCATAAAGCAGGTCAACGGAATGGCAATCGACGCCTCAGAGGCAAAGTCGAACATTGCTACGTCCATCTCGACCTCGATGGGCGACGTCGATATCGATAGCGCCACCTTTGCACAGGCCATCGCAACGCAAAGCAAAGGTGTGATCTCCGACTTCAAGATCGTCAGTGAGAAGGAGGGGAAGGATTCTATCCTCAACCTGATCGGGAAACAGGGCTCCCGTCCGGCCTGGCGCGTCCGCATCGGAGCCAACATCACCAAGTACCGCGCCTCGGCAGACGCAAACCGACCGCGTCTAGTGGTGGCTGCCGCTCGCGGCGGCAAAGCTTCATTTGCTTTCGGCGACAGCGAACGGCCGGCCAGCGCCATGAGCGCGGCCATCCAAACGCGGCTGAGCAACGCTATCTCCCAGACCAATCGGTTCACCGTCCTCGAACGGCAGGCCAATGACGAGATGCAGGGCGAACTGGACCTGATCAGTTCCGGGGCCGTGAATCAGCAGGACACGGCGCGCCTGGGTCAACAGCTGGCTGCGGATCTAATCGTCATCCCGACGATCGAGCGCATGGAATATACGAGGCATGCGCGCCAACTGCGCCTAGCCGATCGGGAACTCGTCTCCTATTCCGGCGGCGCGCGCATCTCGTTCAAGGTCATCAACGCCGTGACCGGGCAACTGGTGTTGTCTGACACGTTCTCGACGGACTTTCCGACCACACGACCGACCACCCTTGGCGCAAGCGTGGACGTGCAAGGTGCGACCGAACGTGCGCTCACTGACATGACCGACCAATTCGTCGCCAAACTGTTGCAGAAGACCTTTCCTGTGTCAGTAATTGCCCTGAACGGCTCGGACGTAGTCCTAAGCCAAGGCGGCGGCGCCGTGCGTGCAGCCACGGTCTATCGAGCGGTGCTCTTGGGCGACGCGTTGAAGGATCCGCAGACGGGCCAGAATCTGGGCCGAACTGAACAGAGTTTTGGAACCGTTGAGGTGACTCGCTCGGAGCCGAATGCGGCCTACGGTCTGCTTCGGAATGCGCCTTCGCTACCGAACGGTTTCAAGCCTGGCCTTATCGAGCTGCGAGAAGAAGTTAGAGTTGGGCCAACATCCGCCCCGACCAGCGCCCCGGTTCAGGCGGTCGCCACCGGCGGGCCAAAGCCCGCAACCCGAGCACGTCACTCAGAGCCAGCAGAGGCGCACGCTCAGCCAGACAAGAATTGGTGATGGGAAACCCCGAACAATGGAGGGCTGTCGCCGATTAGCGCGGCAGCCCTCCATACCCGGGCGCGGCTTTTCCCGCATTCAGCATGATCGTGCAGCGTTGCGCCCTACCGGCTTTGCCGGCGACCGCCTGACAAGCGTCTAGCGCTGACCGGTTAGCCTGCTCCAGCTCTGATGCCTCAGCTACACGCGCCCAACCCTGCGGACTAGCGCTCGCCATAAGCCGCGCACCGGCTCCCCAGCGATCCAACCGCAACGTCGCGGCGGCCATCCGTTCGGGCACGCTCCAGCCGGCGGGCAGGGTGCGCGCGATCGGCCCGGAGAAGCTCACCCACACGATGACGCCGGCGACGGCACCGACGGCGGTCATGATCGCGACCTGGCGGACCTGCTCGCGCCCGGTGCGCTTCCGCTCGGCCAGGCGCTCCAGGTCCGCGCCCGCCGCGTCCACCCGCTGCACGGCGTTCGCCAGCTCCCGCCGCCCCTGCTGCTGGGCGGCCTCAGACGCCTGGCGAACCTGAGAGGCGAGGTCCTGAGGCGTCAGCCGCAAGGCCGGGTGCACTTCCATGGCGGCGAGGCTTTGGGCGATAGCCGCGAGGGTAGGGGTGTAGTCCGGCGACGTGGTCGGCAGACCTTCCAGCGCCGTGCGGAGCTGAGCGACCTCGGCCCTAAGCGCCTCGAACGCCTCGGCCGCCGCATCCTGGGGCTCGTCCTCCGACATTGTCGCTCCTACCGGCCAAGCCCCCGGCCCAAGCTAAGGGAACGCGTGAGGTCCTGCACCAGATTGCGGCCTGGCACCGCGCCAGGCGATAGACCCAGCTCGCGCCGGCGGCCGGCCAAGACCGATTCCACCTGCGGATCGCGGGCGAGGCCTCCAGCGAGACCCTTCATCCGGGCTTCGACCTTCCGGCGGGCGTCGGCGTTCTGCCATCCCGACAGCTCCGCGTGTTGCGTCTTCAACCGGGTCCAGCTCTCCACGAAACGCTCCGCTCGGAGCTGAGGATCTCGCCGCACCTGGCCCTCACGCGCCAAGGCGCCGCCAATCGCATCCATCCCGCCCGGCTGATCCACGCGGCTGGCGAGACAGCGCAGAACGGAGATCCACGGCGGCATCCGGACTGG
>JAYUBD010000253.1:0-1914 GCA_043740995.1 Caulobacteraceae bacterium
TTCTTCGAGGCGTTCACGCCGATCGCGCCAAAGGTCTATACCACGGGGTTCCAATCGCCGAACGCCACGCCGCCGGAGGTATTGGCGCGGGCTGCCCGGGACGCCGGCCTCGAAGCGGAGGCGATGGACGGGGTTGAGGACGCCCTGGCGCGCGTGATGCGCGAGGGACCCGCGCCTCACATACTGATTTGCGGCTCGCTGCATTTCGTGGGCGACGTGCTGGCCCTGAGCCCGGAAACCTGGCCGAGCTAGCGGGGTCGAATCCGGCATTGGCGCGTTACCAATCCTGGGATGAGACACTTTCCATGGCGGGAGCTTGATGCAGGCGCTTCTGATCTTCGGCGCGACAGGAGATCTCGCCCGGCGGATGCTCTTGCCGTCCCTGTTCGGCCTGCATGCCGACGAGCTGTTGCCCGCTGACTTGGCGATCATCGGCACCGCCCGGAGCGTCCTGGACGACGACGGTTGGCGAGCGATCGTCGATAAGGCCTTGCGCCAATTTATTGAACCGGACCGCTTGAAGCAGGATGTGGTGGCGGGATTCCTGGCGCGTCTCGCCTATGCGTCGGTCGATGTGACCCACCCCGATTCATTCGAGGCCTTGGCCAAACGCCTGCCCGGGGGAGCCGGGGACGCGCTCTGCATCTTCCTCTCGACCGCGCCTGATCTGTTCGGGGCCACCATCACCGGCCTGGCGCAAGCCGGCCTGGCCGGCCCATCCGTGCGGCTGGCGCTGGAAAAGCCCCTTGGCCACGATCTGGCTTCAAGCCGGGCCATCAACGACGCGGTCGCCGTCGTCTTCCCGGAAGACCGCACCTTCCGTATCGACCACTACCTGGGCAAGGAGACGGTGCAGAACCTGCTGGCCCTGCGCTTTGGCAACGCCTTGTTCGAGCCGCGATGGAATGCCCGGGGCATCGATCACGTGCAGATCACGGTCTCCGAAACGATCGGACTTGAGGGCCGATTGGACTATTATGACGGGGCCGGGGCCTCGCGGGACATGGTGCAAAACCATATGCTGCAACTCCTCGCCCTCACCGCCATGGAACCCCCCGCGCGCTTCGACGCCGCCTTTGTCCGTGACGAGAAGGTGAAGGTGTTGCGCTCCCTGCGCCCGATCGACGGCGACACGGTGAAAACCCATACCGTCACCGGCCAGTATCAGGCCGGATCCCAGGCCGGCCAGCCGGTCGGCGGCTATGTCGATGACCTGGGAAGGTCGAGCGACACCGAGACCTTCGTGGCGATCAAGGCGCATGTCGATAACTGGCGATGGAAGGGCGTGCCCTTCTATCTTCGGACCGGAAAGCGCCTGCCGGCCCGCCACACGGAAATCTTCATCCAGTTCAAGGCCGTGCCCTATTCCATCTTTCCCGGCCCGGGCGCCGTGCTGCAGGCCAACAAGCTGACCATCAGACTGCAGCCCGAGGAAAACATCCGCCTTGAGCTCATGGCCAAGGAGCCGGGGCTCGGCCAGTCCGGCATGCGGTTACGCGAAGTGCCCCTGGACATCAGCCTGCCCAATGCGTTCGCCGACACCCGGCGCCGGATCGCCTATGAACGGCTTCTGCTCGACCTGCTGGCTGGCGAGCCGACCCTGTTTGTCCGCCGCGACGAGGTGGAGGCGCAATGGACCTGGATCGACGCGATCCGCGCCGGCTGGAAGGCCAATGGCATGACGCCACGCGGCTATGCGGCGGGGACCTGGGGGCCTTCGGCGGCGATCGCCCTGACCGAACGCGACGGGGTCACCTGGCATGACTGACCGCGGAATCCATCCGGAAATCGCGGCGGTCACCGATCGCGTCATCGCCCGCAGCGCGGCGACCCGCGCCGCCTATCTGACACTGATTGCACGGGAACGCGACAGCGGCGTCGATCGTCCTCGGCTGAGCTGCGGCAATCTCGCGC
>JAYUBD010000254.1:0-1913 GCA_043740995.1 Caulobacteraceae bacterium
AACCCACCATCCGGGTCCGCGCCGGCTGGCCCCTTCGGGTGATCGTCAACAAGGACATGATCCTCGCCCCCTACCAATGAACGAGTGCCCCATGACCCCTACCGCCGAGAAGCTTGGGCTTTTCCTGCCCGAGGGCCTGCACGACCAGATGGTCCAGGCCGCCGAGAGACTGAACCGCAAATCGCCGCGCGGATCGGTGCGCTGCGTCTACGAACGGGCCTTCGCCCAGCTCGCCGATGCGCTTGACGCCGGCGTGCCCGTCGTCTTTCCGGCCGTCCGCGGCGCGAAGGACCGCATCTCCGTCCGGGTCTCCAGCCGCCTGTGCCGCAAGGTCCGCGCGCACATGCTGGCCCACAATCTGAAGCTCACCGATCTGGCCTTCGCCGCAATCGACCGTTTCCTCATCGCCGAAGAAGGAGCCTGCCGTGTCGCGCCCCTCTAACACCACGCTGGCCGTCGCCCGGATCGAGACCGAAGAGAAAACAACCGATCTGAAGCTGCGGCTGAAGGGCAAGCTCGCCGTCGATCTGGCGGACTATCTGCGCGCTTACGTGGAGACCAACGGCCAGCCCGTTGAGCTCGACCAGCTCGTTCCACATATGCTGGCGACCTTCATGGAGGCCGATCGGGGTTTCCAAGCGTGGCGCAAGAGCGCCGCCGGCAAGGCGCTTGCCGCCGCCTAGTTGTACTGGCGTGCAAATGATCCGCAGCCCGACACGATCAAGCCGACCTGGCGGCCGGTCCCGGAGACGTCCGCTTTCTGGGCGGAGGCCAACGGTGAGAATCGACCCAGTGCGGACGTTGATCACCCCAACAGCACGGCTAGTTTGCGGTTGAAGCAGCGTCGTGATCATCTGTCTGACCATGAAGCGAAGGGCAGTTTTGGTGAGCGGTCTAAGTCTCGTCGTGACCACACCATGCCTGGGAAGTGCGAGGGGGACGGTCATGAGTGTTGAAGAGAAACTCAAGGCGATGGGGCTCGCCCTCCCTGCCGAAATGAAGTTTCCACCCAGCCTCCGCGTAAGTTGGCGCCAAGTCCGCGTCGTCGGATCGCGTGCGATCATCGCCGGACATGGTCCCCGCGCCGTGGACGGGACACCGTTCGGCAAGCCCGGCAAGGTCGGTCGCGATCTATCGATTGAGGAGGGCTACGAGGCGGCGAAGGCCACGGGTCTGGCGATCCTCGGTGACCTGAAACGCGAAATCGGCGACCTGGATCGTGTCGTGAATTGGAGCCGTGTCTTCGGCATGGTGAATTCCGCGCCGGGCTTCGTCGGGCAGGCGGCGGTCATCGACGGATTTACCGACCTCATGATCGCGCTCTTCGGCGATGATGCTGCGATCTGTCCAAGGGCGGTGATGGGGGCCGCTGAGCTTGCGCTGAACGCGCCGGTTATCATCGAGGGCGAGGTTGAAATCGCACCTCGGCGGAACCGCGCGACGGGCTGAACGTCCTTTCCCCACCCAACTGCGAAGTTCGGAACGGCCGCTCTGGGCTTCCTGGTCGCGAGGAAAACGGCCGTCTTCCGGCGGCCCCATACCACGGCAGACGGCCGTCGATCCGGCCGCATAGAAACCCGCCCGTCTCGCCGAGCGTACGTTGAGTCCCACATAACGTCCGCCGGACCGCGGCGTCGGTACACTTAGCGCGCATACGAGAGAATCGAGTCGTTCCCCGGACTCGATTGGGGGCGGTCGTCAACCGCTCCAGATGGCCCCTATTCGCCAGAATCGCCCGCTTGGCGGGCTTCGCCTCAGGCCAGACTCACCCAACGCTCCACCCTGCCGATTCGCGGGTGGATTCGTCCGCAGTCGGCGCAATTCGAGAGGAATTTCGCCTTGACCTAGACGAGACCCCAAAACGGCGAAAGCCCCCAGTTTGCAGCTGGAGGCCTTCGGAAATCGCAGGATGC
>JAYUBD010000255.1:0-1909 GCA_043740995.1 Caulobacteraceae bacterium
CCCTCGCGCCATGGCGATCAGGGCGGCGCGGTGCGGCTGCATCGCCTCGACCCTGGCCATGGTCGCATCGAACAAGCGGTCATGCACATCCTCGCTATCCGCGCCGGTCGCCAGGGCAGCCTGATCCATCGCGCGGGACAGCGCGGCCAACACGGCGAGCTTGCTCGCCGCCTGAGCGTAGAGGTCGGCAAGCGGCAGCCCCGCCTCGCGGGCGATGTCGCGCAGGGATATCTCGCGCCAGGGTCGGTCGGCGGCCAGTTTCAACAGAGCGTCGGTCGCCCGGGGCAGGATGTCAGTCGCCTCGGTCATGAGGCGCCGAGCGCCGCCGAGCGCGCCGCCGCCGCCGCCACCGCCCGGGTCATCAGTTCGGTCAGCCCGTGTTCCGACAGCAGCACGGCGAGGGCGGCTTCGGTCGTGCCGCCAGGCGAGGTGACCTGGCGCCGCAAGGTTGCGGCGTCTTCACCGGTCGCCTCAAGCAAAGCCGCCGCGCCGCACAGGGTGGACCGCGCCAGCGCGCGCGCGGCGGATGGCTGCAACCCCGCGGACAGGGCGGCCGATTCCAGGGCCTCGACCAAGGCGTAGAAATAGGCGGGGGCCGAGCCCGATGCGGCGGTCGCCGCGTGCAGCAGCGCCTCGTCAGCGAGATCCACCACCGCGCCCAGCGGCGCAAACAGCGCCCGCGCGCGCGCGCGGGCCGTGGCGTCCGCCGCCCACAGGCTGGCCGCGCCGCGCAGAATCGCGGCGGCGGTGGTCGGCATCACCCGGGCGATCGATCGCCCGGCGAACCCGGCGGCCAGGTCGCGCGCGGTGACGCCCGCGACGATCGAGACGATCACCGCGTCAGAGGCCAGAAGCGGTGATGCCGCCGCCGCCGTTTCGCGCCAGATCTGCGGCTTCACGGCGAGGACCACGGTGGCGGCGCGCGCCAGGTCGCTGTCCGGGCCATTCAGTGACGCGCCCCAATCGCGGGCGGCCAGCGCCGCGTGGCCGGGATGCGGATCCCGGATGGCGAGCTCAGCGGGGCTTAGCGCTTCGGCGCGCCGCCAGCCGGCGATCAAGGCGCCGCCCATATTGCCGGCGCCCAACAGCAATACGGGCTTGGCGGTGGTTTCCATCGTCCCGCCGCCTCAGGCCTGGCCGACGGTCTCGAACATGCAGGCGGCCATCGCCTCTTCCGGCGACTTGCCCGACGAAATCAGGAAATTGAACGCGGGATAGAAGCGGTCGGCGGCCTCCATTGCGGCGTCGATCATCGACGCGGTCTGCGCCATGCTCGGGCGATCGCCATCGGGCAACGCCATCGAGTGGCGGAAAACGATCTCGCCGTCCTCGGCCCATATCTCGAAGTGGCCGAGCCAGACCCGCTGATTGATCAGGTTGATCAGGTGGTGGGCGCCCTCAGCGAGCGCCTTATCGACCTTCATATCGAGCGAGAGGCACAATTGCAGGCAATCGGCTTCGGGTCGCCACGCGAACCAAAGCTCATAGTCCTTCCAGTCGCCGGTCAGCGAGAAGGCGAGATCACCGTCGTCGGTGCGGTCGAAATCGAGATTCTCCGCCGCCAATACCCGCTCAACCACCTCAAGGGGGTCAAGGGCGATCAGCGTGTCGTCTTCGTCCGGCCGGGGCGTGTTCATGGGACCTTCGAGTGTCTCGGGGTTCTAAGGTTTGACGAGGCTAGGCTGCTTCGCGCGTCGCGTCGCGCCTCTGTTGAGTAAAAAATACGTTCAGCGGTCGCCGGTGGATTTCACGGTCGCGAGTTCGGCGCGCAGCGCGGCGACCTCGGCCTTCAAAGCCTCGAACTCCTCGCGCCGGATCAGATCGAGATCGGCCGCCCATTTATCCGATTGCGCCCGCAATGCGCTCTTGGCTTCCTCGCCGGCCGCCTGGGCCAATCCCATCGCGGCCT
>JAYUBD010000256.1:0-19303 GCA_043740995.1 Caulobacteraceae bacterium
GCCACCGCCTGGGCAAGCCGGTTCTCGAACTCGGCGTACATCGGGACCCCCTCCGGTCGGCTAGAGCCCCAAGACCATCTTGGCCATGATGTTGTGCTGAATCTCACAGCGTTTGATTTTTCTCATGAAACTTGCCCCGAAGTGCCACGCGAAATCGCGCCAGGTCGCAGATAGGTCGCGCTACGACAACGACCGCTATCCGCACGTGGGAGCGGTCGGCTTATCCAAGCCGATCGGCGCAAAGGATTAAAGGCTGAAATCAGAGAAAACACTAAGTCATTGTTTTTATGGATTTTCTTTGTACAGCAGTTGTTAACATCCGCCGGGTCTAGATGTTCAAACCGCTTCACCTCATTGCACAGGCGCCCACCTTGGAAACACCGCAGTCCACCAACCTCCTCAAGCCGGCCGAAGTGCAGCGCCGGCTAAGCATCTCCAGGGTGACCCTCTGGCGGCTCGTGCGCGACCAAGCCCTTCCGCGACCCTACCGGGTGAGCCCTGGCCGCATTGCGTGGGCTGAGCGAGAGGTGGAGGAATACATCTCTTCCTGCCGCGCTCCGGTAGGGCCAGCCAATGACCCTAAGGCGCTCCACTAGCGGGCGTTGGCAGGGGTCGTGCGTTGAGGTTCGGCTGTGTTTGGCGCGACCTGACAGCATCACCGGCTGTTCGAGCCCGTCATGGAAAGCCAAAAAATGGAAGAACCTCTCGCGATGCGCCTCCTGCGACCGTCTGTCGTCCAGGAGCTGACAACTCTGAACCGGGTCACGATCTGGTCGGCCGTCAAGGCCGGCACGTTCCCGGCTCCCCTCAAGATTTCGGGCCAGGGATCGGGCGGGCGCATCGCCTGGCGCGCCTCCGATATCGAGGCCTGGATTGCGTCACGCTCGACGCCGGCCGCCGACTGCCCCGCCACGGCGGAGGGCTAGGCCATGCTGGACCCGAACACCTGGCCGGAACGTCTATGGAAGATTCTTGAGGCTGGCGTCGGCGCTAACCAGCAGATGGCCGACGCCGCGGACCGTTCGGCTGACTCCGCTGCCCGGCAAGCACGCTACCTGAAGCGCCTCTCCAGGGACTTCGGGAGGATCGTGTACTGGGTCACCTGCGAGGGGACACTGCACGAAGCGCTCCTCATGCCCCGCCCTGCCCCCCACCCCCAGACCCAAGGACACGGATGACCAGCGTCGAGTCCACATCGCCGCCCCCCACGATCACAGTGGGCGGGATCGTGGGGGGCGGGAGCCTTGGTGACATCCCCGGCGATCTGTTGCCCTCCGGGGATGTCTTGGCGCATCTGTTCGATAGTCACCCGACCGGCTCGGGCGATCTGGACCTAGGATGGGAGATCCTATCCGGACCGCTCCAGGGCCAGACGTTCTGGACCCAGGAGGCGGCGGGCGGTCGGCGCACCCTAGGGCGCATTTGTGACGCCCTACGCACGGCGCCGACCTCGACCGCCCAGGATCTGTACCTCAGGCCGGTGACCGTCAGCGCCTCTGTGGAAATCGGCGAGGGCGGCCCGGTCAGCCGCATCAAGGGCTGCAAACCGGCCGTTCCGCGTGGCGTGCCTGCACCCGTCGCTACGGTGCAAAAGGGCACCGTTGAGCTACCTGACGCGCTCACCCACGTCCCCGGCCTTCTAGGCACGATCACCGATTATATTACGGACAGCGCGGTCAGCCCACTGCGCGGTTTGGCGCTGGGCGCCGCCCTGGTCCTTATCGGAACCGCGGCCGGTCGGAAGTTCGGCGGCCCCACGTTCAGCGGAACCCACCTCTACATCCTGGCCCTGGCCCCCACGGGCGCCGGCAAGGACCACCCTATGACGATGATCGGGACGATCCTGGACGCCTCAGGCATGGGCGCGCTGAACGGGCCTTCCGCCTTCAAATCTGACTCGTCGGTGGTGAACACACTGATCCGCAAGCCGCTCATGGTCTGCGGCATGGATGAATTCGGATCGTTCCTGCGCAAGATTAACGGCAAGAAGGCCGGGGGTTTCGAGCAGGCGATCACCGGCATCCTGCGCTCGGCCTGGGGCGCGAGCTTCTCCAGCTTCACCAGCCCCGCCTACGCGGCGAGCGACGGGCAGCGCATTGTCGCTCCAGCCTTGTCGATCTTCGGGCCGTCCACGCCGGGGGAGTTCTATGCGGCAGTGGAGGGCGGAGACATCTACAACGGCCTCCTGAACCGGTTCCTTTTGATCGGAACGGCGGTCAATCCAGAGCCCCGCAAACCACCGCTCGACAAGTTCGAAGTGCCGCACGAAATCACGGCCGCGATGGCAACCATCTACAACGCTGGCGGTGGCGCCCTGCTAAATGCCACGATGCATGGCGTCACGGCCAATAGGCCGGAGATCCTCGTCCCGTGGGCGGACGACCAGGCCGAGCGGGTGTTTGAACGGCTGCGCGAAGATATTCGCGAGCGTACCTCGGACGCGGAGATGCTCGTGCGTACCGCAGAGATGGCAGTCCGCATGGCCACCATCCGGGCGATCGGCATCAGCTCGCACGACCCGCGAGTCACGGTAGAGGACATGGAGTGGGGGCGCGACCTGGCGATGTGGTCTGCGGAGCGCATGATCGTAGACGCCCGAGCGTATGTCGCCGAGAGCGATCACCAGAGCGCCTTAAACAAGGCCCTGCGGATCATTCAAAAGGCTGGCCGCATCAGCCGATCTGACTTTTGCAGGCAGACGCAGTGGGTGCGAGATCCGCGTCAGCGCGAAGACATCCTTAAGGATCTTGAGCAGTCGAACCAGATTATCATAGAGGAGACGTCCGGCGGGAAGGTCGGGCGACCCAAGGGGTGGATCTCATTGGTCCACTAACTTGGCGGCGCGCTGGCCCTACGGCGCCGTCCTCGCCGCAGCCCTCCGCGCCGCCTGCTCCGCGGCGATCTGGTTCAGCTCGTCCGAGAAGTCGCGGCGCACCGAGGCCGTGGCCTGCTTGAAGTGGTATTCCAGCCGGCCGGCGAGATAGCGGGACTTGGTCCCCGGCGCGTTCTGGTCGGAACTGTCGGCCAGGCCGTTGTAATAGTCGCTATTCGGCGACGCCCCGGCGACCAGGTCGTTGATCTCCTTCAGCGCCTCAGGACCACAGCGCGTCAGGATTTCATTGTAGATCGACGGGTAGTTCTGGAGGTTCGCCGACAGGCCGCCGGGCATGGTCAGGGACTTGGGCGGCATCTGCTTGGCGTAGCCCAGGCGGACCATTTCCATGTCGGCCAGTTCGCCGCCGACCGGCTTAGTGCGCGCGGGGATCACCGTGTCATAGGCGGTTCCCATGCCGGTCTCGTAGGTGCGCTTGCGGCCCCACAGATCGAACGATAGCGGCAGGGTCTTGGACAGGCCGGGCGTGGCGTCAATGAACTTGTCAACGATGCCCGTCACCTCGCGCATGTAGGGGTCAGCGACCCGACGCGCGGTCCGAAGCTCCGAAGAGAATGGGATCAGCGCCACAGCTCGGTTCTCCACGAACTTGTTCGGCGTGGTCACGTCCCCGCGCTTGCCGGCGGCCAGCGCGTCCATGAGTTGGGCGGCGCCCTGCATGGTGGACCTGTTCAGGAAGGCGTTACCGACAGCCATGGCCGAGGCGGAGAAGGCGTCGGTGGCCGTGGCCACGCGGGCATCCGACCAGTCGTTGCCGAGCCAGGCTTCCGACATGTCGGCGGAGACCTCGATCGCTGTGGCGAACGGGTCGGTCCCGGCCAAGTCCACCCAGTGGTCGCCCACGCGGGCGCTGTACGGCTGGAACATGGTGGCGTGGGTGTCCGGGTCCGTCCGCATCAGCGCCTGTCGCTGGGACGGGTCTCGCGGGCCGGCTCCGGTCATGTCTCCGTTGGCGACGTGGTTCATCACCCACAGCGACATCAGGGAGCCGACCGCATACTTGGTGAGGGCGAGCTGGCGGACCGCTCCGTCCGGCGACATGATGGCGGCGCGGAACCTAGACGACAGCGGCGCGAAGGCGCTGTTCTGCAAGCCGTAGCTGAAGATGTTGGCCGGCGTGTTGATGAACGGGAAGACCGAGGTCCCCATCGGGAATGGAATCGGGAGCGAATCCATCCCGGTCCTCAGTGCCTTCAGCCCGTTGGTCAGGAACGCCTGGCTCGTGTCCGGCTGGCGGGTCCAGGACGTGTTCTGCTGAGCGTCGATCACGCGGGCCAGCATGGAGGCGTCAGGGTCCTCCATGTGCTTGGTCATCTGGTGGCCGACCTGGTCCTCAGTGATCAGGCCCGCCTCGACGTCCTTCATGGCCTGGCGATAGGCCTGCGACGCCAGCTCCGCCCGGCCGCTGATGATGTTCGAGAAGTCGTCCAGCACGCCATGGGTCTGGCCGGGGATCTTGGCGACCTTGTAGACGAAGCTGGCCACGCGGCCGAGCGGGGTGTCGCTGCCCGGCCCCTGCTCCACGCCAGCGAGACCCAGGCCCTGGCCGGGTCCGGCCGCCGTGTTCACTTCCTCGCGGTGGGCGCTGATGAAGCCCTTGGTGTTGGCCTTGGCGGCGTCGAAGTTCTTGGCCAGCAGCTTGCCGTGCGCGACCGGGTTCAGGCCGGCGTTCAGATGCTCGCTGAGGCGGAACACGTCCTGGAAGGCCGACAGGGTGGCCGCCTGGCTGGCGATTGCCTCTCCGTCCGCAATGTAGCTCTGCGCGCCGATCATGCCGCTGAGCTTCGGAGCCAGGCCGCGCATCATCCGCTCCCAGACCAGGGCGGAGGTGTTGCCGAACACGTTCTTGGTGACCCCCGTGACGGTCAGCAGGCCGTTCGTCATGAAGACCTTGATCACGTCCTTTGTGCCGTCGTTGAACTTGCCGATACTCCCCATGACGCGGAGGAACTTGGAGGTGCCGAGGGGGTTGCGATCGGCCACGGTGAGGAAGGCTTGCGCGGCCTTCTGGACCATGTCCCGGCCGCCGGAGCCGGCGACCAGGGCGTCCACCTTGCGGTAGAACGACAGGGCGTCGGCCGGGTTGGCGACGTCGCCGGTCATGGAGGGCACGGTCTCGCGCAGCGTGCGCAGGGTGCGCGCCGCCTCCGCCTTGCCGCCTTCGACCGCGCGGCTCAGCGCGTCGGCGACGTGGCCCACCTGTAGGAAGGCGGCCTGCTTGGCGAGCGAGGAGTCACCGGCGGCGATGGCGCGGGCGTGGCCGACCAGGTCTCGGACGGCGGCGGCCTGGGCGAACCGCAGGGCCGTCAGCTCGTGGCTGAGCATGGCGGTTCCGGGGTGCCAGTCGGTCAGCAGCTTGGAGACGTCCTCGCCGAACGCATCGGCGACCTGCTTGTTGATCGACTGCACGCCGCGCTTGGCGTCCACCAGTTCGGGGTAGAACGAGTCGTAGAGCTGCACGGCCGCGGCTTGCAGGTCGTTGCCGTCCGTGATCTTGGCGTAGTTCAGGCCGACGTGGTTGGGGCCCATCTCCCCGGCGTCCGCGGTCTTGGCCACGTCCTCCGGCGACAGCGGGAACTTCCGCTTGATGGTCCAGCCATTCTTGGTCGGGTCTCCGACGTCGGCGCCCAGGTCCGCGTGGAACTGGTTGGCCTCGGCCTCGACGGCGGCCTGCGGAGCGTCGATCGTCCCTTGCAGGCCTTCCTCGTTGGCGGAGAGCTGGGCGGCGCGCTGGACCATGCGGGCGGCGCGGAGGTGGCGCGCGGCGCTGATGATCCCGTGGGCGAACAGGCCAAGACCCAGGCCCTCGACGGCGTTCTTCAGACGGCCTTCGGTCTCGCCGTCTCGCGGGTCGGACGACAGATAGTCCAGCACCGGCTTGATCGCCTCCGGGGCGTGTTCCTTCAGGACGTCGGACAGGCGCTGCTGGTGGGCGTCGAACGCGCCGAAGTCGCTGATCGCGCCGGACGCCATACCCTTCGCCACCGCACCCGCGCCGGCCGCCGCGCGCCAGCCCGCCAATGCCTTCTGGCCTGTGGCGAAGCCGGTGGCGAACTGAGCCGCCCCCTTGATCAGGGAGCCGGTGACGCTGTGCGCCTGGGTGTCCTTTCCCATCATCCGGTCGAACAGCGCAGCCGGACGCGTGTCGGCCAGGCCGTGGGCGTCGTGATTGGCCGCGGTGTCCAGGCTGACGCTAAGCTGGTTGCCGGGCTCGCCGATATGGTCGAAGCCCTTGAAGTAGACGGTGCCTGGGATGTGTTCTTCCACCACGTCGGAGATGTGGTCTGAGAAGCCCAGCAGGTTCTTGATCGCCGCGCGCGCGCCGGAGACGGCCATGTCCGGCGCCTCCACGACGCCGCGCAAGATATCCCCGGCCGCGGCGGTCGGGATCATCGACGCCTCAAGTGTCTTCGGCTCGATCGTCGGAACCGGCGGTGGCGCGGAGCCGGGCGGCTTAGCGGCCATCAGCGCGTCGTGCAGGTCCGCGGTGTCCGCGGTGTTCTTGTCGGCCAGGGCCTGGCGGGCTTGCAGGTCCGCGACGTGGCCGGGCTCCAGGTTCTGGTCAGCCGGGATCGGGTCGGTCAGGAGTGGCGGCGCCAAAGCCGGCTGCGGCTTGGCGAGCAGTTGCCGCATGGAATCTTCCAGCGTGGCCGGAGCGGTGGCCGTGGCCGCGTTCGGCTCCTGGACGCCGTCGTAGACGATCGGGTGGGAGCCGATCGTGTCGATGGACACGCCGGGGGGCTTGGCGCCATGGACGACGAACGGGGTGCCTTCTGGGCCGAGCCTGTCGGTGGTGGGGGTGGCCATGATGCAGTCCTACTTGGGGTGCGCGGCGCGGAAGGCGGCGCGGTTGGCGTCCACCTGGCCCTGGCTGGGGCTCTGGCTGTGGAACTTCGCCTTGAAGGCGTTGTCGATCTGGGTGTCCGTCAGGTGCGCGGAACTGGGCGGGTTCATGTTGGTTGGAACGGCGATGCCCTTGGTCTTCCTGACCCAGTCGGCCGTGAAGGCGTCGCCCTGTCCGACTGTGGCGCTGGGGTTGTTCTTGGCGTACTGCGCCGCATCCACCTTCAGGTGTTCAATCGCGAGGTCGGCGGCCTCGCCCTGGATGCCGGCGTCCCTGAACGTGGCCTTGGCGAGATCAACGATCCGCGACACCGTGGGGCCGGTGACTTTGTTGATCCGCGCGCCGATGGCCAGGCGCTGCATGGAGGTCAGGGCGCCGTCGTTCTCGGCCAGCCCTGCGGGGGTCAGCTTGCCGGCCTCGGCCAGTTCCGACAGGGCGCCGTAGTTGGCCGTCCGGGTGATCGCGTCCGCCGCGCGCCCCTCCGCGGCATCGCGCCGGGCCATGGCGCGGGAGCCGTTGATCAGCCGCGCGGCCGCGCCGTCCTGGATTTGCCCCTTGGACTCAGCGTCGTGGATGTCCGCCTCGCTGACGCTGCCGTCTTGCAGGCCCAGCGCCAGGGTTCCGGCGGCGTCGCGCTGGTCGGCCTGCTTCTGGCGGGCCTGCTCCGCGGCGATGGCGCGGGACTCAGCGTCGGCCTTGTCTAGGTCGGTGATGTTGGCGCGGGCGACGGCGTACAGCTTCAGGCGCATACCGGCAGGCATGGCCGCCGCCGCGCTGCCTGGCTCCGGGGTCAGCATTTCCTTCTGGATCAGGGCCAGGGCCGCCTGCTTCCCAGCCTCGCCGCCGTTGGTGGGGTTGCCGTTCTCATCCGGCGGACCGGACATGTAGGCAAGGGTGGCGTGGTGGGTCAGGACGGCTCCCTGAAGCTGCTCGCCGGCGTGCGCTGCGGCTTCCGATGCCTGGTCAGGCGAGAACTCGAACAGCGGGTTCGACGCCTTTTGCAGGTTGTTCGACTGCCACTCGTCTTGAGCGGCGGCGAACTCCGGCGTGTTGTCCTGGCCCGACGCGGCCATCCCCAGCAGCTTGTCCTGGAGCGCCTGCTGCCGGGCGTTCATGCCGTTGACGCTGGTCGCCTGGTCGCGGACCAGCTTCTGGTTCGACAGCTTCTGGAAGGCGTCGGCGGCCTGGGCCTGGGCGTACTGCTGGACCTGGACGGCGAACGGCCCCGGCGCCCCCTTGGCGTAGCCGGACACGACCTGCTGGGCCGCGGTCTTGAAGGCATCCGGGTCCAGCGCGTTCTCGTTGCGCGTCTGGTCTATGTGGCTGTCGATGTCGGTCTTGATGCCGCCCAGGTACGCGCCCTGGAACGCTGCCTGACGCGCCTTGCCGATGTCGGTGATGACCGGGATGGACGTGGTCTTGCTGGCGTCAGACAGGCGCTGCTGGGCGGCCTGGAGTTCGGTGTCGGAGCCGTTCGGGTCGCTGGCGATGCGGGTGACGTCCGCCTGCGCCTGGGAGGCGACAGCGCCCTCCTGCGCCCCCTTCTGGGCGTAGTGGCGCTCCAGCGCGTGGTTGATCAGCCCCTGTGCCGCGTCGCCCGCATTGCCGAGGGCGTCGGCAATGGCGTGGTCATGCGGGATCGCGTAGCCGGGCGTGATGTCCGACGTGACGATGCCGCCGGGCTGCGGGATGCCTGATCCGGTGGCCATGGCGACGCCCTAGCGAGCCGCCGGCCGGGTGGACTGGTAGCGGTCCCAGCCGCGGTCGATGTCAGCTTGGATGAAGCCAGTCCCGCGGAAGCGCTCGGCGAACGCCGCGGCGTAGACGGGATATGAGACGGGCGTGGCGGGTTCGGCGTCGAGGTCGGTATCGCCGGTCGGTTCGGTGGGCATGCTCGGTTCGCTCTCGTGGGTGGCCGTGGTCTACGAGAGGGCAGGCAGAGCGACTTCAACTCAACGCACGGCGACCACCGGAGCGTGCTTAGGCGGACGTAGAGCGGTCGGATTGACGTCGAAGCGCCGCGGGTTAGCCAAAAAAAATTTCAGACCGGAGGTTCCTGGCTCCAAGGATTCGTGCGCCACCTCCCCCGAAGAGTCACGGGCTCGGCGATTTACCCCCACCCCCGCCCCTACCCGGCCGGCCATCGAAGGCCGGCGGCCGGAGGGCCGGGCGAGAATGCCCCGGCGAACCGGCCGGGCTTGATGGATGCCGCTTGGGGAGTGCCGGGCTAGTCGAAGTCGTTCATCGGCGGCAGCGGCTCACCGAGGAGTTTTCGCCACGCGTCGGCAACATTCTGAAGCACCGCCGTGAGGACACGCTCGCGGCCGTCCCGTGTAGTTACGACCACCTGAATGATGCCGCCGAACTTGCCCTCGCCGAAGCTCAATTTCCCGTAGCCGGATTGGCATGCGACGATCGCATCCGCGCCAGTCACGCGGGAGTTCTTCCTGTCGAGTCGGTGGTGCTTAAACGCCTCGGCGACGTCGCGCAGCAACGCCACATCCCCAGAGGGAGTGGCGCCCCTCAGCCATACGCAGTGCGATTCAACGGCCGCGCGAACCTCTTCGATACCACCAAACGTCGGCAGGCCGGGCGGAGCCTCCTTCAGAACGAAGTCCGACAGATGGTGTAGCTCGGTCGCTGCGGTGCGCGCCTTCCTCATCGCCTCAAAGCGGGCGGCTTCAAGTGCAGTCGGGTCTCTGCTTGCCGCGGCAGCAGACAGCTCGCGCTCTGCTCTCCAGTAGTCGCGGAGCCCCGGTAGCACGACACGCCCTAATTGAGCCTGGACCGAACCCATATTTCCCCTGCCTCAGTCCTTGAGGATCAGGACGCCGCGCCTGTTGTCGATCGACCACGACTTGAAGCGCGCCAGGAAGCTCTGGCCGAGCAGGAGGCTCCCCTGCGCATCGGTGACGGAGGCCAGCACGTTCTTCACGGTGTGGCCGCCCACCTCGATTGAGTGAAGCATCACCCGCTCCGCCCGCACCCGCGAGCCGTCCGCAAGCACGGCTGTCCCGAACCCCCGCTCGTCGGCAGGAGTCAGCGCTCCCATGCGCTTGAGGGTCTGCGCCACGTCGGCCGGAATGCACACGTCGCTGGCGCCGCTATCCAGGACGAACTTGAGGGGAAGGGAGCCGTTGACCACCACCGGCACGTAGAGGGCGCCGCCGCGAGCCTGGAGATGGACCTCAGAGGCGCCCGGCGGTGGCGGCGCGGTCATGCTGGCTGCTTCGGGCGCGAGCGGCAGGCCGAGCTTGCCCCGGATTTGCGCGATCTGGCCGGGGAAGTAGGGCGGCTGACCCTCCCCCACGAGCGTGCGGTCAAAGCTCTCCAGGAGGGTCACGGCCTCTTTTCCGCGCCCGCGCCCTACGAGCTGGCTGGCCAGGGCGCCGCGCACGTCCACCAGGGTCGGCACGAGCTTCAGGGCGGCATAGTTCTGGGCGATCGCGTCGTCCACCCGCCCCGTGTTGTTCAGGCTGACCGCGTAGTTGGCGCGCAGGTCGTAGGCGTCTGCGCCGAGGTCGAGCGCGTTTCGGTAGTAGGGGAGCGCGTCCTTATGCCTGCCCTCCTGGGTCAGGATGATCGCCAGGACGCCGGTGGCGGATGCGTCGCTGGGATACCTCCGGACGTACGCCCGGTAGTCGGCCGCCGCGCAGGCCAGGTCGCGGTTCTGAAGGCAGGCGGCAGCCGCGGCTAGGTCCGGCGTGCCGCCGTTCGTCGATCGGTAGATCGCGGCGCCGCCGGCCGCCAAGACGCAAACCGCCGCCGCGCCCACGAGCAGGGGGTTCGCGCGGCGCCTGGCGCGAGAGGCTCGGGAGCGTCGGGACTCGAAGATCGTCAGGCCGGCGGGGAGATCGGAGAGTCCCCCGGATGGATCTTGAGCGGCTACGCGCTCGGTCTGCTGCGTCATGTCCGCATCCCCAGGAACGGGCAGGCTAAAGCATGGCTCAGATGCCGTCGATCACGGAACGGCGTGCGGCCAACTGATGTCTCGCATGGGTATACCCTCGCAAGGCGTCTCAAGCCGTAGCCGAGCGCGAGTGGCGCACTGTCTTTTTAGGGTTGCGTCGGAATTACGAGACGCCTACAGGCTCACGGTCTAGACCCAAACGAGACACAAGGACCACTGCCATGGCAATGTACGGATATGCCCGCGCGAGTGCGGACGATCAGGACACATCGATTCAGGAGGCGGCGCTTCGTGCGGCCGGCTGCACTGTGATCAAGGCGGAGAAGCAGAGCGGCGCAACGCTGGAGGGGCGGACCGCGCTGGAACAGATCCTGGAATTCGCCCAGGCGGGAGACGTCCTCACCGTCACCCGCGTTGACCGTCTCGCCCGTAGCGTGGCCGACGTCGAGAAGATCGTGAAGTGTCTGAAGGAAAAGGGCGCGCATCTCAGGGCGACCGAGCAGAACATCGACACGTCCACCGCGGAGGGGACGGCCTTCCTCCAGATGCTGGCGGTGTTCGCCCAGTTCGAAACCGCCATCCGGCGCGAGCGCCAGGCCGAGGGCATTGCGAAGGCGAAGGCTGCCGGAGTGTACCGCGGGCGGACCGCAAAGATCGGGGCGGAAGCCGTGCGCCAGCTTCGGGCAGAGGGGCTGGGCGCCACGGCGATAGCCGCTCGGCTGAAGATCGGGCGGGCTTCGGTTTACCGGCTGCTGGGCGAGGCTTCGCCGGCCTGAGCGGCGCTGCTGGCGCTGTCTCCGGGTACTTCCTCCAACTCGGCGGCGGCTTCGGCCGCGGGGTCCTGTCGCGCTCGACCGCACCCATCGCGGCGGCCTGGTCGGTGGTTACCAGCACGAGCGCCACGCCTAGCGTGTCCAGCCAGATTTCCGCCATGGCCGACATGCTGATCCGGCCGGGCTCGATGATGAAGCCCCTGCGCCCCTGAGGTGCGCCGCCGGCCTCCAGCTTGGCCGTGTAGCGGTCACTGAAGCCGGCAAGGTCGTCCAGCTCCTCGCCGGTCAACCCGGCCGCGTACCGCAGGCCCTGGAGGACGCCGGCAATGTCGGCCCGGCTACGGACTATCGTCGGCGCCAGTTCGGACGAGATCCGGGCCACTAGGCGCGCGGCGCTTCGATGAATCCGTCCTGGTCTGCCGGCCGGACATGATGGACCCGCGCCTCAATGACGCCTGGCAACTGTTGCGGGGGCGACTCTCCATGAGGCGACGAGATGATGATCTGGACCGAGGGCCGATTGATCCGGCCCTCCAGGTCGCGGGGGGTCAGCTCTCCAGCAGCGTCAAGGATGAGCTTGGACGCCTTCAACCGGACGTCCTCCGACTGGGCTGCGTCGGCCAACCTGGCGACCTGAAGCCAGGCCTTGCCGGTTTCGTTCTCCAGCCACGCGCGCTTAACACCGGCTCGCAGGGCCTGTACGTGCGGCTTCGTCAGCGCCCGTGATAGAGATTCCCGTTGCATTCCAACCCGGTTAGCCGCGTCCTGGATCGATAGCGCCTCCGTGACGATAAGCCTTACAGCGGTGGCCAGGGCGGGACGGATGCGGCCCTTTTCGGAGCGCTTCGGGCGTATTGCGGGCGGCTTGGTCATTCCTCACGGTTTGCCGCGAACGGCCCGCGTCGCAACGCACGACCACGCTTATGGCGCGCTAAGCCCGGTCAGTGCGACCCCATTGGTCCGAGTGGCGCCTGCGGCCTGGTCTGACGTGCGTGTAGGGTCTGACCGCGCGGCCGACCTGAATTCATTAAATTCAACCCCCTCCATCTTCGGCGGGTGTCATGCCCACTCTTTCTACCCCCTTATTGAATGAATGAAATAATTGAACGCAGGGACATCAGTCTGTTTTTCATCGTCTTTTTGGAGGCGTCAGACCTGACCAGTTCAATTTCTTCAACGGGAAACATGTCGCCAAGGACGCTGGCGAGCGCCCCTCGCGTTTTGAATGAATTCGCCGCTTGAATGTTCTGGTTGCCGCGGCGTGCGGTGCTGGCCGGCGCCTGCCGGCCCCTGAGCCTGCGCTTACGGCCGGCCCCGCCCTTCCTGGCCTGCTCCTTCTTCATCGCTGCGATTTGGGCCTTCGCCAGCTCAAGGGCCTCCCTGGTCGAAATCGGCGGAGGCAGATTATCCGCCACCCATTGACGCCGCGCCCGCACGAAGTCCGACAGGTTCTGGCCGTCGTTCGTGTTACGCGCGACGGTGAGGAGTTCGGCGGCCGGGACACGCTCCAGGCCCAAGGCGCGGATCACTGCCTGGCGGTCGAATAGGAAGCCCAAGCCGCCGCGGTCGATAGGGGCTGGCATGTGGCCCTCTGCGATCCGACGCCATAGGGTGGCCGAGGAGAAGCGGGCCAGGTCGCACACCTCTTTGGTTGTCATGCGGGGCGGGTCGTCGGGCGGCCTGGTGGGGGTGATCGGGGCGATTACGGCGCCGGCCTTTGCGTCGGCCAGTCTGTCGCGCCAAGCCGCGCCCTTGTTGCGTCTGTTGCGCCGCGCGATGGCCTCCGCGTACGCGACCGGATCGAAGTCCCAGGCCGGTTCTACTGGCTCAGGTGGAGCGGTGATTTCGAGCCCCAGCGCGCGCAGGACCGCCTTCCGGTCAAATAGGTAGCCCCGCCCGCCCCGGTCGAGCGGCGCCGGCATGTCCCCCGCGTCAATTCGCCGCCAGAGCGTGCCCTGGCTGTAGCGCGCCAGCTCGCACACCTCCTTGGTCGAGATGCGCGGGTGATCGGCCGTCATGGCTTCGGCGCGTCGTCGGGCTGGGTGAGCGCCTTATGGACGAGCTGGCGGACCGCCTCGGGCCTACTCAGGCCGCCCGGCTCCGCCTCTGTGGCCGGCTGATCGGCAATCCATGCGTCGAGCGCCTTGAGGGGCTCGGCCTGGAGTCTAACCTGGATCTGAACCCCCTTGCCGCCACGGCTCGGGGGGCCTCTCTTTTTTTGTGGTACCATAGTTGTTGCACCTCCGGATTATTGCTGGTACCACAGATTCGACCGGGGGAAGCACCTGCTTTCAGCCGACAGGACCGGCAGGCAACTTAGGAGATCCCGCTATGCTCAAAGCACTCACCCTCCGCGACATGGAACACCTCTCCGACAATTACATGGACGTGCTGCCGGACACTCCGAAGGATCGATACTTTGAAGCGATCCTAGAGGTTGAACGGCTGGCCAAGAAAATGCGCCGGCACGCGCGCTTTGCCATGGCGAACGTCTCCGGGCAGGGCGGGCGCGATCCGGTGGCCCGGGCCGTGGCCGGCAAAATGACCTCACTAACCGGCAAGATGGCGCGCGCGCTCGCCCTGGCCGCGGCCGAAGTGGACCGCCCAGCCAACGCAGCCTGATTCCATGGGCACGGCCGTCACCGGACGGCTTACGCGTCACTGAGGACGCAGCACATGCGCCGCCCGCCCTGGTGATCCAGCGGCGGGCGGTTTGCGTTTGGTGGTCGCCCGAGCTGCTGGCGGCCTATGAGCCACCCCGGAAGCGCCGGGCCTCATTTTCCAAGGACGCTGCCCACGTTGTCGCGGCCTCCTGAGCCTCGGCGTCGGACATTTCTGCACCCGGCAGCCGTCCACAAACCCGATGCGTTGCTGCGAGGATCTGGCGGTAGAAATGCCCCTCCGCCTCCAGGAGCTGGCCCTGACCGTCGCTCACGTCCCACTGGCGCGCGGCGAAGAATGTCAGGACTTTTGCATCGTCCTCGATCAGGACGCGCGTCTCCAAATCGGCGTCGAATGCCTCAATGCAGCGGTTTAGGTCCGCCTCGTCTCGATCGTCGGGGACCTCGATATATTCGGTGTCCTCCTCCTCGATCCCAAAAAGGCGTTTGGACAGAGCGGCCACGGCCTCGCCCAGGCCGTCGCGCTCTGGCGCCCATTGGGGATTTGGATGGGCGCTGATCTTGGCAAGCCTCGCCTCAAGTTCAGCGACACGGGGGAGCGCGCGGAGGGTGTACAAATCAACCGCCTCCAAAAAGTTTGGCTGTGGGTGCGATCCGGTAGCGCAACGTCGAGCGCCCAGGCTAGCAGCCTTACATCGACTCGGGCCGTGAACAAATACCGAACCGCTGCTGTCCCGGCCCCTCGCCCAGCGGTGTCTCGTCCCTGTGGTCGCCGGTAGGAAACGCGTCGCCGGCTGCTAGTTGTGCCCCACAACACTCGCATACCAAGCGGGGTGAAAACACCACGCGCCCAGGGCAACCGCGTACCAGTACCAGCGCCACCCAAATTCTCGGAGCAGGACGAAGGCGATAAACAGCGTCACTTGGCGGCGAAGTAGGCCCGCACGTCGCGGGCGAAGTCCAAGTCCCCGGTGCCCAGAGCGCCCTTGAGGGCGTCGTCGCATCTACCGGCGGCGATCAGGTCGCCCACGGCCTTGCGGGCCGTCGCCACGTCGCGGGCTCCGCAATAGGCGTGATTGTCGGGGAACGCCTTCTGATAGCCCGTGCATGGCGTCGCCGGAACGTCCTTCCATGAATAGGACTGAGCCGCGCCCGCCGCCCGGCGTTGTCGGGCCTGGGCCATCTGCTCGTTCATGTCGCTCTGCTGCTGGCGCATCTGCTCGTTCATGTCGCGCTGCTGCTGCTGGAGTTGCGCCATCGGGTCCGGCATCGTGTTGCAAGTTACGGTCCCGTTGAACTCGTGGCAGGTAGTCGTTCCCTGCGCTCTGGCCGCCGAAACCGCTCCGAGCGAAAGCGCGGCGACGGTCAGGCATGCGGGTACGGTCAGGCGCATAGGGGACATCCTTCAAAACAGGCGTGACCGTGGGTGCCAAATTCATCGCCGTCCACCCACATTCTATGTTCTCATCTTGTTCTCGTTACTGCTCCGGGCTTATCAAGTGTCAATGTCCACTAAGGCCCCGGATGTCATCTGTCGTCCGCCCTCCACGCAGACGGCGCTGACCCTTGCCGAGATGCATCTACGGCGATGGCAGCTAGTGGCCCGCTGCAACCGCTGCAACATCGTCCTGAAGGTCAGCCTTCCCATGATGATCCGGGCCTATGGCCCGGACGCCGTCTGGTGGGGCCGCCAGCCGCCCTGCCCCGGCTTTGAGTGCGACCTGGGCGTCCTCACCTATGCGGCGCGCTCGATCAACGGCGGAACGTGGGTTTCAATGCGCGCCGCACCGAGCGCGACCGAGTTGCAGTTATGGCGCGACCGCCAGCGGACCGCCTACCGGGGCGCGCGCTAGGTTCATTGGCATTCCGAGCCGGTGACAGGCAACGCCCCCGCGCGCTCACCAGCGCGCGGGACACTCTCGATCCTGCGGGACGCGGCTTTCTCCGGCGGCGTCGCGATAGCATTCCACCGCGCGATGCTCCCGCACCCAGGCCGCCGCGAGTGCCGCGCAAATAAGCGCCAGCATCACGGAAATTGCAGCCAGGATGCGGAGTATCAGTGGAGGCTACTTCTTGGCGGGCTTCTCAGCCTTGGCAGGCTTGGCCGCATCGGCGGCCTTCGCAGGCGCCGTCATCCCGGCGCACATGGCCTTCTTTGCCATTTTGCCCTTCGCGTCGTGGCAACCGCCTTTGGCATCAAGCTTGTAGGGGCCAGCGTCGGGTGCGGCGGCCTTCGTCCCGGCGCAAACCTCGGCTTTGGCAAACTTGCCATCCGCCGCGTGGCACTTCCCGTTCGCGTCGAGCTTCTGGGCCGACGAGACCCCAGCGAGGCTCAAGGCAAAGGCGGTGGCGGCGAGTAGGGTGAGTGTGCGGCGCATGGTCGTTCCTCCCGATGATTGGGCGAGCCTAGCCCGATTTCGTGACCGTGAAACCCTGTCTGACCGGCCCGCTCCCAGCCGCGAGGAATTGCGCCGGCGGGGCGGCTGATGGCTCCCGGCGAGGGTCATTGGCCCACCTCCATATCCCGCAGTGAATTGCCGCGACGCACGGCTGCGGTGACACCGAACCGGGCCGCTTCCACCTTCAAGGCCTTGAGGGCGCGCAAACCCTCGACAGCGTAGCGATCCCCCTCCCCAGCATATCGCTGGGGTTCTTCCTCCATGAATTTGGCGCGCTGGGCCTCGCGCGCTCTGTCGACGACAAAGTCAGCGCAGCTAATGAACTCGCGGGCGGCGTCGAACGCCCGCTTGTCGATGATCCCCCAGGCCATTTCTTCAAGGTCTCTGTTGGCCGCCAGCATCGGGTCGATGTGGGCCTCCAGCATCATCGTGGGGTCCGGGTGAAGCGTCGCGGCGAGGTGCAGCACGGTGGCCGTGTAGCTCACGACCTCCTCGGCGCGCTTGATTACGCGGTTGAGCAGGCGACCCTGAGCGTCGCGGTGCCGCCTGCGCTCCTCGCGGATAGGCATCTGGGCGATGAGGAACGCGCCGCCCAGGGCCAGGACCGTGCCGACCGCCTGTGCCCAACTGCCCATTCCCGGATGGGCCTCCATCCAGCAAATGGCCGCCACGTCGCGGCACGCGGCGGGCATTAGGTTGACGATGATCGGGGCAAGCGCCATCCGGTCAACCCGCCCCAGCGATGTCAGCCCGGAGCGCGGCGCGCGCCTCGGTCGCCTCGTCTTCGGTGAGGAAGCCCCCACGCACCAACTCCCCGAGCGCCTTCCCGAAGATCACGCTTTTCGATTTTCCCCGCATCCCGAGGAGACCCCGATGGACATGGTCGCCGCCCATCGCGAGATCGTCGGCCATCTGGGACATGACGATGTTGAGGACAATCTGACGAACTAAAAGCCCATCCACGACAACCGCCGACCGGATCGACCGCCCGTTTGCCGCGATGGAGTCGCGGACCCGGCGCTTGGCGGCGGGCCACCAAGCCGACCCGGTATCGCCCTCCATAATGGCGTCGAGGCTGTCGAGGTACACCAGCGCGTCGCGGACGTGCGGATTGGGGAAGATACGGCCCAGGAAGCTCATGGCCGCGAGTGAGCGGGTGGCGGCGTCCTCAGTCAAGCTTGCGGAGCGCCACGGCGAGCGCCGCAGCCGCCCGCCGCCCGTTCTCCGGATCAACCGGGGGCGGGCGGTTTGCTTATGCGGCCCCCGGTAGCTCTTTCGGGGCCAGGGGATTAGCCCGGCCGGGCTGGCCCCGAAAGGATAGTCGCGAGTAATCCCTGCCAGGCACCCAGAGCATGACGCTTCTCCGCCATGTAGGTGTTCGCATCGTAGTGGACCGCGCTTACGGTGGCGCCGCCACCGCTATCCGCGTGGCCCAGGACCTTCGACCGAGTGAATGGCGAAATGGACAGCCGTTCGCTGGTCATCGCAGTCGAGCCTGTCCGGCGAATGTCGTGAACCGTCCCGTCTGCGATGGCTTGCGCGCGAAGCACCCACCCCAATGCGTGATTCATCGACGGACCGTTTATTGACCGGCGGGGATCGACGCGGCTGGGGAACACGAGAGCCGTATCTACGCCGTCATTGAGCGAGATGGCCGCCCTGATAATCCTGACCGCTTCGACAGACAGCGGCACGGCGTGGGGTCGCTTGGTCTTCATTCTTGCGGCCGGGATCAGCCACACGCCTTGCGTGAGGTCCAGCTCGGTAATGGCCATCCCCAGGATCTCGGTTCGCCGCTGGAGGAGAAGCATCGCGAGCCATATTGCGTGCTTCATCGCCGGCCCGACGAAGACCCGCGCCCCGTCCCGGCGCCCCGCGGCGACTTCAGCCGGCAGCGCCAGTGTTCCGGGCCGTTCGACACCCCTCCAGATCGCGCGTAATTCGGCGTCAGTGTAGATGCGGGCGCGGGGCTTGGCGGGCGCAACGGGCGCCAGGTCCGCGATCGGGTTCGAGCCGATCCGCTCCTCCGCCACGCCATATGCAAGCACCTGCCGGACAATGGCTTGTGCCTTCACGGCTTGCGAGGTGACGCCCTTGGCCAGCATTCCCGCCAGCACGTCCTTCACCGTTCGACGGGTGACGCTCTCGACGCGCAAACCGCCGAGGGGCTTCTTGATGTGCACACCGTAGACCGCGCGCTCGTTCGCAAGGCTACTGGCGCGCTTGGGGCGCCAGCTCCCGGCCTCCGTCGCCGCGAAGTAGGCTTCGGCTAAGTCGCCGAACGTTCTTATCGACTCGGTCCTGGCCCGCTGCTTGGCGACGCGGCGCCCCTCCGCTGGATCGCCACCCCCGTCCACAAGTACGCGAACCTTGCGGGCCTCGGCGCGAGCGAGCCCTAGGTCAAACTCGCGGGAATAGACGCCCAATGTGACACGGCCCTGGCGGCCCAGGGGGCTTCGATACCGGAAGCTCCACGTCTTGCGGCCGTCGCCTGAGACGCGCAGCTCTAGCCCC
The DNA here is from genome assembly GCA_043740995.1 of Caulobacteraceae bacterium. Classification (GTDB taxonomy): domain Bacteria; phylum Pseudomonadota; class Alphaproteobacteria; order Caulobacterales; family Caulobacteraceae; genus Acaudatibacter. Next base: position 18,955 of record JAYUBD010000256.1, read on the forward strand.
GTGACGTCGGCATCGGGATAAGCAGTCTGCTTACCGCTCACCCCCTTGGCGGAGGCGCAGAATGCAGCGGTGAGCTTGATCGCGGGAATAGCCCGACTCCTGTGACCTGGCAGCGCAATAGGTCGCACATAGGTCACAGAAAAGGGAAGCTCTTTGAAGCGGTCTGAAACCGCACGAGCCTTACGGCTATGAATTTACGCAGATATTCACGAAACCTGAAACCGCCTGAAACTAGCCGTTACAGCCCGAGCACCATCTTGGCCATGATGTTGTGCTGGATCTCGTTGGACCCGGCGTAGATCGAGGTCTTGCGGTAGTTGAAGTACATGGGCGCCACCGTCGCGGCGTA
>JAYUBD010000257.1:0-1904 GCA_043740995.1 Caulobacteraceae bacterium
TGTGGTTGTCGCGCATCAGGCTGACCGCCGAGGAGTCCATGACCCGCAGGTTCTTCGCCAGCACATCCTGGTAGCTGATGTGGCCATAGCGCGTGGCGCTGGGATCGGTCTTGGGATCGGCGGTGTAGACGCCGTCGACGCTGGTGCCTTTGAACAGGGCGTCGCAACCCATCTCCGCGGCGCGCAGGGCGGCGGGCGTATCGGTGGTGAAATAGGGCGCGCCCAGGCCGGCGGCGAAGATCACCACCCTGCCCTTTTCCAGATGCCGTAGCGCCCGGCGGCGGATATAGGGCTCGCACACCGCGTCCATCGGGATCGCCGACTGCACGCGGGTGTCGACGCCGCGCCGCTCAAGCGCGCTCTGGATGGCCAGGGAATTCATCACCGTGGCCAGCATGCCCATATAGTCGGCGCTGACCCGCTCCATGCCCCGACCGGCCAGGGCCACGCCGCGGAAGATGTTGCCCGCGCCGACCACCAGGCAAAGCTCGAACCCTGCCGCGACGACCGCGGCGATATCCTCGGCGACGGCGTCCAGGGTCGCCAGATCGATGCCGAACGGCGCGTCGCCCATCAGGACCTCGCCGGAGACCTTCAGGAGGATACGTTTGTAGGGCGGCTTCGGCGGCGACATCGGCGTTCCATCGACTCAAGTGAGCACACTATAGACCAAGGCGGGCCGCCGCGCGCCAGTGGCGCGCTTCAGACGTCGCGGTTTTGCAATAACGGCACCCGCCGTTATCGTGCCCAAACAAGGACGGCGTGGGGACTATGTACAAATTTTTGATTGCGTCTCTGGCGGTATTGTCGGTCGGCGCGGCGGTCGCGGCTCCCGAGCCTGTTTACGGGCCGGCCCCGGCGTGGGTGCGGCCGTTGCCGATCCCCAAGGCGCCGACGGACGGCGCCGGACAGGCGGTGCAGCTGTTGCTGATCAATCGACAGATCAACTTCACGCCGCAAAATGATCAGTTCCACGACGAACGTGTGATGAAAATCCTAACCCCACAGGGCCTGGCGGCGGTCGGCAATCTTTCGGAATCCTGGAACCCGGACACCGATATCCTGACGATCAACAAACTGCAGGTGATCCGTGAGGGCCGGACCACCGATCTTCTCGCGGGTGGAAAGAGATTCCAGGTCCTGCGCCGCGAAACGAATCTTGAGATGGCCATGCTGGACGGCACGCTGACGGCGGCTTTTCAGCCCGAAGGTCTGCAGGTCGGTGATATTCTGGATATGGCTGTCACGCTCACTCGTCACGACCCTGTCTACGCCGACAATTCCGAGGGTGCAGCGCTCATGTTCGGACCGGGCGTAATCGGACGGACATATTTTCGGGCTCTGTGGGGGCGCGATAAGACCATCCGCTGGAAGGCCACGTTCGGCCTCAGCGCCCCGGCGCAGACCCAAGCCGACGGTCAGACCGAACTGGTGTTCGATTTGCCGCTGCGCGAGGCGCCAAAGGCCCCCAGGAAGGCCCCGTCGCGATTTTACAACCTAGGTCAGCTGCAACTTTCTCAATTCGCTGATTGGTCGGACGTGTCGACGTTAATGGCGCCGCTCTACGCCAAGGCTTCAACACTCGACGCCAACTCGCCGCTAAAGTCTGAGATCAGCAAGATCAAGGCCGCGTCGCCCGACCCAAGGATACGCTCAGCCATGGCGCTTCAATTTGCGCAGGATCAGGTCCGTTACCTGTTCCTGGGCATGAACAACGGCGGCTATGTCCCCGCGCCGGCCGACCTGACCTGGACGCGGCGGTTTGGCGATTGCAAGGGCAAGACGGCCTTGTTGTTGGCCCTGTTGCAAGGCCTGAATATCGAAGCCGCTCCGACTCTTGTCGCCACGGTGGCGGGGGATGGTCTGGACGAGCGATTGCCGATGCTCGGCGTATTCGACCACGT
>JAYUBD010000258.1:0-1901 GCA_043740995.1 Caulobacteraceae bacterium
ACATCAATCCTGTCGCCCCGGGGCGTACGCCGCGTGGCGTTTTTCATCTATCTCGCCGCCATTGTCGCCATGATCGCCTTGCCGTTTATCGGCCATGCCGCCAAGGGCGCCACACGCTGGGTGGAGGTGGCCGGCTTCACTCTGCAGCCTTCTGAATTCATGAAGCCGGCCCTGATCGTGCTGATCGCCTGGATGTTCGCCGAGGGCCAGAAGGGCGAGGGCGTGCCCGGGGTGACCATCGCTTTTGGCCTCTATGGCCTGGCCGTCGCCCTGTTGCTGGTTGAACCCGATGTCGGCCAGACGGTATTGATCACCGCCGCCTTCGGCGCCGCCTTCTGGATGGCCGGCGTGCCGATCCTGTGGATTCTCGCCCTGGGCGTCGTGGCGATGGTCGGCCTGGGCAGCACCTATTTCCTGTTCGAGCATGTGGCGACCCGGATGCACGGCTTCCTCAGCCATGAAAAGACCGACACCCAGCAGGTGCATCACGCCGCCGAGGCGATCGCGGCGGGCCGCGGCTTTGGCCGGGGACCGGGCGAGGGGGTCATGAAGCTGCAGATCCCCGACATGCACACCGACTTCGCCTATTCCGCCGCCGCCGAGGAATATGGGCTCTGGCTGTCGCTGACCCTGATCGCCCTGTTCACCCTGCTGGTCATCCGGGGGCTGTACAAGGCGATGAAGCTGTCCGATCCGTTCGAACAGGTCGCCGCCGCCGGTCTGTTCGTGCTGGTCGGCATGCAGGCCTTCATCAATATCGCGGTGAACCTCAACCTGGTGCCGACCAAGGGCATGACCCTGCCGTTCATCTCCTATGGCGGCTCGTCCATGCTGGCCATGGGCCTGACACTCGGCATGGCCCTGGCGCTCACCCGCAAGCGGCCGGGGGCCTATGCGGCCAGCGACAGCCTGGCCAAGGCGGGCGCCTTTGCCTGAACCCTCGCACGCCGCGGGCAAGATCGCCGTCATCGCGGCGGGCGGGACCGGCGGTCACCTGTTCCCGGCTCAGGCCCTGGCCGAGGCGCTGATCGCCCGGGGCTGGCGCATCGTGCTGGCGACCGACGCCCGGGTCCAGGGTCTGACCCTGGCCTTTCCCGCCGAGGAGATCATCACCCTCGCCGCCGCCACCGTCCAGGGCGGCAATCCTATCAACCTGTTCCGCGCGGGCGTGACCGTCCTGCGCGGCGTGCTGGAGGGTCGAAAGGCGTTGACCCGACTGAACCCCGCCGTGGTGGTGGGCTTCGGCGGCTATCCTTCGCTTCCCGCTCTGATCGCCGCGATCAGCCAGGGGCGGCGCACGATCATCCACGAACAGAACGCCGTTTCCGGACGCGCCAACCGCCTGCTCGCAGCCCATGTGACCGCTATCGGCTGCGCCTTCGAGGCGCTCGGCAAGGCCAGTCCGCGCAGCCGCGCCCGCGCCGTGGTGGTCGGCAACCCCGTGCGCCCGGAGATCCGCGCCCTGGCCGACCTCGCCTATACCCCGCCCGTCGATGAGGTGCGCCTGCTGATCACCGGCGGCAGCCAGGGCGCCCGGCTGCTCTCCGAACTGCTGCCCGCCGCCATCGCCCAATTGCCGGAGACTCTGCGCCTGCGTCTAAAGGTGCAGCAGCAGACTCGCCCGGAATGTCTGGACGACGCCCGGCGGGTCTATGCCGACGCCCTCGTTCAGGCCGAGGTCGCGCCGTTCTTTCGCGACATGGCCGGTCGACTGGCCGTCGCCCACCTGGTGATCGGCCGGGCCGGCGCCTCCACCGTCAGCGAAATCGCCGTTGCCGGGCGCCCCTCCATCCTGATCCCTTTGCGCATCGCCCTCGACGACGACCAGGGCCAGAACGCCCAGATCCTGGTCGATGCCGGCGCCGCCGAAGTCGCCAGCGAAGTTGCCCTGACCCAGGCCC
>JAYUBD010000259.1:0-1892 GCA_043740995.1 Caulobacteraceae bacterium
ATGATGTTCATCGATCGTCCGGCCTGGTCGCCGTTCAACCGCGTCAGCGGCAAGCCGATCCTGAAACGCTCGCAATTCTATCCCCGCGCCGCGCTGGACGAGGCCGATGAAGCCTTCGAGGCGGAGGCCCGCGCCATCGTCCAGGATCGCGAATCGGACATCGGGTCTTTCATCAATCTGGAATGAGGGCCGCGCAGTCCGACGATGCCGCCCGGCAACCCGCCCAAAGACCCCAAGACCCGCCCACCGCCATTTACCCAACCGCCAGGCTACCGCCCGCCGTCCGCCGCTTTCGCGACGCGGCCAATTGCGCTAGCGGATTGGCATGCACCGCAGCGCCGCGCCCTTCGATCTTGGTCCCGTCCATTTCATCGGCATCGGGGGGATCGGCATGAGTGGGATCGCCGAGATCATGCTGCGTCAGGGCTATACGGTGCAGGGCTCGGACGCCCGGGCCAGCGGCAATACCGAACGTCTGCGGGGGCTGGGCGCGACGGTGTTCATTGGCCACGCGGCGGGGAACGTCGAGGGGGCTTCGGCCATCGTCTATTCCAGCGCCATCCGCCCGGACAACCCGGAAATGGCGGCGGGGCGGGCGGCGCGCACGCCGCTGGTGCGCCGGGCCGAGATGCTCGCCGAGCTGATGCGGCTGCGCTATTCGGTGGCGGTGGGCGGCACGCACGGCAAGACGACCACCACCTCGATGATCGCCGCCGTGCTCGACGCCGGCGGGCTGGATCCCACCGTGGTGAATGGCGGGATCATCAATGCCTATGGCGCCAACGCCAAGGTCGGGGAGGGCGACTGGATCGTGGTTGAGGCCGACGAGAGCGACGGCACCTTCCTGCGGCTGCGCTCGACCGTGGCGGTGGTCACCAATATCGATCCGGAGCATCTGGATCATCATGGCGATTTCAACCGGCTGAAACGCGCCTTCGCCGATTTCGTCGGGAATATCCCGTTTTATGGCTTCGCCGCCCTGTGCGTCGATGATCCCGACGTCCAGGAAATGGCGGCGGGAATCGAGAACCGCCGGCTGATCACCTATGGCACCAATCCCCAGGCCGAGGTTCGGGCGCTGAACCTCGCCATGGGGCCGGCGGGCGCGGCGTTCGATGTGCAGGTGGCCGACGCCGCCGGCGGCCGGATCGACCTTGGCCGGATGTCGCTGCCGATGGCCGGACGGCACAATGTGCTGAACGCCCTGGCGGCGGTGGTCGTCGCCCGCGAACTGGGCGTCAGTGACGACGCGATCCGCGCCGGCCTGGCGGGGTTCGCCGGGGTGCGGCGGCGGTTCACCACCACCGGCGTGGCGGGGGGGGTGCGCATCATCGATGATTATGGCCACCATCCGGTGGAGATCGCCAGCGTGCTGGCGGCGGCCCGGGCGATCACCAGCGGCCGGGTGATCGCCGTGGTGCAGCCGCATCGCTATTCCCGCCTGCGCGACCTGTTCGCCGATTTTTGCCTGTGTTTCAACGACGCCGACAGCGTGGTGATCGCCGATGTCTATGCGGCCGGCGAGGCGCCGATCGAGGGCTTTGACCGCGACGCCCTGGCCGAGGGCGTGCGGCGTCACGGCCACCGCCATGTTCAGACCCTGGCCGCGCCCGCCGACCTGCCGGCCCTGATCGCGGCGGAAACCCGGCATGGCGACCTGGTGGTATTCCTGGGGGCCGGCGACATCACCGCCTGGGCCTATGCCCTGCCGATGCAGCTGGATGCCCTGGCCGGCGAGACCGTGTCATGAGTTGGCGCGCCGCTCTGCCGCCGGTGCGCGGCCGGTTGATGCTCGATGCGCCGCTGGCGCCGTTTACCTGGCTGCGGGTCGGCGGGGCGGCGGAGGCGCTGTTCATTCCGGCGGACGAGGCGGATCTGGCCGGGTTGCTGGC
>JAYUBD010000260.1:0-6416 GCA_043740995.1 Caulobacteraceae bacterium
CCGATCTCGTCAGTGCGCCGCGATGGCGTCATCGGTACGGCCGGGTCATCGGGATTGGCGCGGAACCGTTCCATCGAGCGGGTGATCCGCTGCATCGGCCGCACCAGAAACACGGTGAGCAACAGAAAGACCACGGCCCCCGCCATGATCGAGGTGAACACCGCGATCGCCATCAAGCGACCGAGTTGATCGAGCAGCGCCTTTTTCAGCGGGCCGTCGGGGGCGACGATCTCAACAAACTCGCCGCTGCGAAACCGCGGGCGCGCCATCACCCGCACCATGCCGTCACCGCCGCCGGTCAGAGTTTGGAACGGTTCCAGCCAGGACATCGGGGTCTCGCGGCGCAGATCGACCAGATAAGGCGTGCGCTTCAGGCGCGGGGCCTGAAGGATCAAGCGCCGTTCGCCCTCGACCTGCAATGCCACCGACACCACTTCGGCGGTGGCGAGCAGCTTGGTCCGCACGCGGTCGGTGACGACGCCGCCGGGGGCGGTCTCCTCGACCAGGGTGGCCAGCTCGGCGGCGCGGAGGCGGTCGAGCAACCATTGTTCCTCAAAGGCGGCCAGGTTGGGCGGCAGGATCAGCAGGTTGGCCAGCGCGACGATCAGCACCGTGAGCAGCAGCAGGCGCGCTGAAAGTCCGCGCATCCAGGCGAAGCGGCCCTCGCCGGGCGGTGATGACTCTTTCGGGGGCGCGGTGACCGCCATGGTCTTTTTGTTACTTCGACCGCAACGCCGGAGCAATCACGGGCGCGGCCAAGTCGTTTGAACCAAAAGCCTTTTGGCGATTATCGCAAGCGTTGTCGCGGCGGCTCATTCCGCCTCGGCCGCCTCGGCGACGCCGGCGAAGCCGTTCGCCCGCAGCAAAGCCGCCAGGTCCCGTTGGATGCCGACGATCAGGCCCGGACCTCGCAGGGCGAGCGCCGTATAGAGCTGAATCGCGTGGGCGCCCGCGCGGATCTTGGCATAGGCGTCGGCGCCCGAAGCCACGCCGCCGACCCCGATCAAGGCCAGCCGTCCCCTCGAAACGGTCCGGAAATCCCGCAGCAGGCGCGTCGAGGGTTCCATCAGCGGCGCGCCGGACAGGCCGCCAGCCTCTCCGCGATGACGGCTGGTCAGCGTGTCCGACCGCGCCACCGTGGTATTGCTGACCACTAGGCCATCCAGCCCAAACCGGATCGCCGTCTCGGTGATATCGCCAACCGCCGCCGCCTCCAGATCCGGGGCGACCTTCAAGAACACCGGCGCCGGCCCCATCGCCGCCGTCAGCCCGGCCCGCGCCTCGGCCAGCCCGCCCAGCAGGTCGCTCAGCGCACCCTTGCCCTGCATTTCGCGCAAACCGGGAGTGTTGGGCGAAGAGATGTTGACCGTGAAATAGTCCGCTAGGCCCCAGAGACGCTTCAGCCCGGCGACATAGTCGGCGATGCGGTCGGCGGACTGCTTGTTGGCCCCGATGTTGGCGCCGACCACGCCGACCCGCGACCGCCGCCGCAAACGGGCGGCGAAGGCGTCCTGGCCGTCGTTGTTGAAGCCCATCCGGTTGATCACCGCCCGATCCTGATCCAGGCGGAACAGACGGGGGCGCGGATTGCCGGCTTGCGGCAGCGGCGTGGTGGTGCCGCATTCCACGAAACCGAACCCGGCGCGAAGCATGGCGTCGGGCGCCTCGGCGTTTTTGTCGAAACCGGCGGCCAACCCGACAGGGCTTTGCAGTTTCAGACCGGCAAGGCAGGTTGCCAGGATGGGATCGACGGCTTCGCCGGCCCCGCGAGGCCCAAGTCCCAGCCTCAAAGCGCGGATGGTCAGTCGGTGGGCATCTTCCGCGTCGAGGCTCCGCAGGACCAGCGTCGCCAGATCGTGCGGCGTGCTCAAGGCTCGAGGGCTCCGAGCTCGGGGACGCCGTCCGGCCCGATCGGTGCGCGGCGGACCTCTAGGACCAGGCCGGGATCAAGCGGGCCATGGAGATGGGGAAACAAGGCGCCGCCGCGCGAAGGTTCCCATTTCAGGGCGGCTCCAAACGTCCCCGCGTCAAGGATCAAGAGCACCAGACCGCTCTGGCCCGCAAAATGGCGCCGCGCGGTTTCAACCGCCTGATCGGCGGCGGAGAAATGAATAAATCCATCCGCGAGGTCCACGGCGGAGCCATCAAATCGTCCGACGCGGACGGCGTCCTCCCACGCCCCGGCGTCAACGATCTTGTACAGGCGGGTCAGGCCGATGCCCCCGCCGGATTGCGCGCGGGGTAGTTCGGGCCACGCACACCTTCAAGCGCCGCGCGACCCTGGTCGTCGATCGCGAATGACGCGGCGGTCGAGGTCGGGAAGCGGGCGGAAACCTGTTCAATATCGGCGTGCGCTGCGCCGCCGTCGATCAACAGATTGATGCTGTGTTCCTGCAAACCCGGATTGTGCGCCACGACGACAATTGTCTCCGCTTCCGCCGCCGCGGCCCGCACCGCCTCGGCAATCTCTTCGGATGCCGCGTTATACAACTGATCAACCACCATCGTGCGCGCTTCGGGAAAGGCGGCGGCGGCCAGGGCCCAGGTTTCTTGGGTGCGCAGCGATGGCGACACCAGAGCCAGGTCGGGGATCAGCCCGTCGTCGGCCAGACGCCGGCCCATCAACGTCGCGTCATTGCGACCGCGCTCGGAAAGGGGGCGGTCGATATCCTCGCCACTCGGCCCGCGGGCGTCAGCCTTGGCGTGACGAAACAGAATCAACCGGCGCATGGACCCAGGGCCTCCCGGCCCCTTCTTAGCGCCTGACGGGCGGCTGCGGAACCGTCCGCATGCCCCGGGCGACGCATTGGCGACAAGGTGATCGGGTGAACTTGATATTTTCACCACGAACCGCGCGAAGGACACGAACAATGTCATGGGACCCTTGAGAACACCCCGCGCATGAAGCGCAAAAGTAAAATTCGATGGCTCTTTTGTTTTCGTGTTGTCCGTGAAGTTCGGGGTGCATTTTTTTGGCCCGCGGCCCCTCCCGGTCGAGGTACTCCGATCAGCCGATCAACGCTGCTTTAGAGGCGTCCACGCTTGGCCCGCGACGCCTGTGTGCTAGGGTCGCGGCGCAATCAATCAACACATGGAGCGGTGAATGATCAGCAGTCAGTTCGTCAAAAGCCTTCAACTCGCGGCGACCGCCGCGGTGACCTTCGCCCTGGCGGCGCCAACGCTGGCGCAGACGACCACGGATCACGTGCGCGGCAAGGTGACTTCGATCAGCGCCGACGCAATCGCGGTCCAGCCGAGGCACGGCCCCCCCGTGTCCGTGAAGCTCACCCCCACCTGGGGCGTGGTCCTGATGAAGACGGTGGATGTCAGCGCCATCGTCCCGGGCAGTTTTATCGGCACGACCACGATCGAGCGGCCCGACGGAACGGGCAAGTCTCTGGAGGTCCACGTTTTCCCACCAGGTGTGAAGATGGGCCAGGGCCACTATCCGTGGGACCTCAAGCCGCATTCGATGATGACCAATGGCGATGTCGGCAAGGTGGTGACCGGACCCAAGGGCCGGACGATCGAGGTATCCTATCCAGGCGGCATGCACACCGTCCTGGTGCCCGCCAATGTGCCGATCGTCACCACGGTCGGTGGCGACCGTGCGATGGTGAAGGTCGGCGTGCGAGTGTTCATGGTGCCGACCAAGGGGCCGGACGGCGCCTTGGTCGCCGACCGTGTGCTGGTCGGTGAAAAGGGCGCGGCGCCGCCGATGTAGGACCGGAACCGGACTGCCCGGGAAGGGCTCAGCCCTTCCCGGGCGCGTCGCGCATCCGAACGATCATCGACTGGCTGGCGGTCGCCATCAGAGCCCCGTCTTCAGCGAACAGTCGCATGGATCCGTGGGCAAAACCGCCCGCCGCGCCGACGATGGCGACATCGCAAAGCACCCATTCCGTCGGGACGATGCGCAGGAAGCGGATGGTGTTGTCGAGGCTGTTGCCCCCGGCATTCCGGCCCAGGGCGACGCCGACGCCCGAGGGCACGTGATCGGCCATGATCGCCAGCATCCGAGAATCCACCGGATGGTCGCCCCGAGGGCGAATCCACAACGCCATCCGGCCATCCTCGCTCGGCGCGCTCGACGCCGTGGTGTGACGGCCCCGTGCAACGCGCACCTCGATTTGGCTGTGCAGGTCGATATTGTCGGCGCGCCAGCGCTCACTTTCTTCGCAGTCTTCCGGTCCTGGAACCTCAGGCGCCTTGGCCCATTGATGGACGCCGCTGTCCGGTCGCTCGCCCAGAGCGGCGTTGACCGTGAGAATTTCCAGATCGCCCACATGCGCGGTCACCCGTGCCTGACTGGTGTGGCGACCATCCGCCGGCACCCGCACATCCAGATCGACAATCGACGGCGGCCGCGCATAGGACAGATATTGCGCCGTGGCCCAAACCACGGGGCGTTTGCAGGTCCCCTCCATGGCCCCGATCGCGGCGGCCAGCCCGACGCCGCCGAACATGAAGCTGCGCCCGGGCGGGCCGACACACAGTCCCTCGTTCAGGGGAAGGTACCATCGGTGTGGGTTGTGGGTGGGGTGCAGATCGAAGAAGGGTTTGGTCATGCCGTTGTCCGTCAATAAGAGCGCCGCGCCTATAGCACCCCCGACCGCCGCGCGAGTCACGCCGTACGCCACGGCGCCCGGCTTGATCGCCGCCCGACTGGACCGTCTGCCTGGTTCCTGGGCGGTTTGGGCGCCCATTGTGCTGATCTCCCTGGGCGGCGGTTTCGAATTCTACGACCTGATGATGACCGCCTATATTTCACCGGGCCTGGTCAGGGCCGGTGTGTTTCATGTCGGCGAGGCGGGCCTGCTGGGCCAAAGCGATCAGGCGACCTTCGCCGCCGCCACGTTTCTGGGTCTGTTCCTCGGGGCGATTCTGTTCGCCCGGGTGGCCGACCGGTTTGGCCGCCGGGCCGTGTTCACCGCCGCCCTGGTCTGGTACGCCCTGGCCACCTGCGCAATGGCGTTCTCGCATGGCGCCCTGCAGATCGACCTCTGGCGCCTGGTGGCGGGCATCGGCATCGGCGTCGAACTGGTGACCATCGACGCCTATGTCAGCGAACTGGCCCCGCCGCACCTTCGCGGGCGCGCCTTCGCCGTCAATCAGGCGATCCAATTTACCGCCGTTCCCCTGGTCGCCCTGGCCTGTTGGATCATGCTGCCCCTGTCGCCGCTCGGCCTCGCGGGGTGGCGATGGGTGATGCTGCTGGGCGCGGCGGGCGCGGGCCTGGTCTGGGTGATCCGCCTTGGCCTGCCGGAATCGCCGCGCTGGCTTGCGGAGCAAGGTCGGGCGGTCGAAGCCGACCGGATTGTCGCGGCGATGGAGGCCCGGGTTGAACGATCCGGGCGCGTCCTTCCCGTTGTGACAGACCCGGGGGACGCGTCGCCCGGGGCGGGCCGTCTCGCCGAAATTTTCGCGCACCCCTACCGGCGGCGGACGGCAATCCTGGTGGTGTTCAACATCGCCCAGGCTGTCGGCTTTTACGGATTCGGCAACTGGGCGCCGTCGCTGATCGCGGCGCGCGGCCATGGCGTGACGCAGAGCCTGCTCTACGCCTTCATCATCGCCATCGCCTATCCCCTGGGGCCGTTGCTGTGCACGCTGTTCGCCGACCGGATTGAACGCCGTCTGCAGATCGCGGCCGCCGCCATCGCCACCGCGCTGTTGGGCTTGGGGTTCGCGGGCCAATCGAGCCCGGTCGTGCTGATCACGCTCGGGATCGGCATCACCCTGGCCAACAATCTGCTGTCGTTTTCCTACCATGCCTATCAGGCCGAACTCTATCCGACCCGGATCCGGGCGCGAGCGGTCGGCTTCGTCTATGCCTGGAGCCGGCTCTCGACGGTGGTCTCCAGCTTTATCATCGCCGCTCTGCTCGGCGCTTTCGGAACGGTTGGGGTGTTTGCCTTCATTGCCCTGGCCATGGCGGTGGTGGTGGTCGCGGTGGGGATTTTCGGTCCCGCCACCCGCGGCCAGGCGCTTGAGCGCGTGTCAGGTTAATGCCCTCGCCGGTTCAGGCGCAAACGCGGCGACAGGGGAACGAAGGCCGAGCAGGGTCAAGTCAAATCAGCCGCGGACCGCGCCTTACAGCTTACGGCAGACGACGACCAACTCCGGCGAGGCGGCCCGCCGGGCGGCGGGGGTTTGCAGGCAATGATAGGCCAACCCGCTCAGGGTCGCCACGACGGCCCGCAGGCGCGCCGACGTCGGGGCCGTGGCGTCGGCGAGGATGTTGCGCAGGGTGGACAGGGCATTGAGCGCGGCATTGATGCGAGGTGGCGAGGCGAACGTGGTTGCGAGGCCGGCCTCATCCAGTAGGCGCTCCAGGCCGGCGCGGCTGAAGATTTCACGGTGACGGGGAAAGTCCAGGTCGCGCGCCCACCGTCCCGCCGTTGCGAACAGGAAGC
>JAYUBD010000261.1:0-1883 GCA_043740995.1 Caulobacteraceae bacterium
GGCGCTGAAGACAAAAGCCCCGCGCAGCTTCAACGGAGCCCGCTCGCGATGGCCCGATGGATGGCGATGCCTCTTCGGGCGATCCCCTAGTCTACCCCAGAGAGAAAATCCGCCGGGACCGGCTTGCCGACGATCTCCCCCAACCAGGCCGCAAGGTCTTTCCGACCAGCCCTGGTCGGCCGTGTGTTCCGATACACCAAGTCTCCAGCCTGCAACGAGCGGGAAAGCATCGGGCCCGACGGGTTGCCCGCACCTATGTGTCCAAAAAGTCCAGGATAGGCCGACGCCACCATCGGCGCATAGCGATCGGGTTGCGACATCAGCTTCTCAGCCGCCTCGCCGTAGGCTCGCGTAATTTGCTCGAGCGTCCGGCGCTTGTCCCGGCTGGCGAGCGCCCGCTCGGTCGCGTGGAATCCGCCGAGCGGGAGTTGCTTGTCGGGGAAGGAATGAAACCCCGAAAACACTTCCTGCAGATCAATCGCGCTCAGCACAGGCGGTCCACCGGTGGTGGATTTCTCTCCAGCGCCCTGCCCTGCCAAGCCCGTCGGCCGGCCCATGCGAGACCGCATCACGAGGCCGGTGCTGCCCGGGCTGGGAATGGTGATGGCGGCGGCCTGCCCGGCCAGGACGCGCATGGCGCCTTGCGCGACCGGGAGATACTCCACCTGCATGTCGCGGGACGGGTCCAACCCCTGGCGGCGCGCCGCGGCCTGAAAAATCAAATCGCCACCGCCGCCGCGGCCGGGGCCTACCGGGCCGCTGACGATTGTGGTGCGTCCCTTGAGGTCCCTCAGCGACCGGATGTCCTGCGCCGCGACCTGGAAGAAACCGCGCCAGGTGGTGATGGTGTGCAGCCGCAAATCGGCCACCGCGCCCGAGACTTTTTTCTGAGCGGCGATGTAGGTCATCGCCAGCATGGCGTCGGCCGCTCCCGAGGCGAGCAGGGTGTCGAACTCGCGAGACTCCGCGACGGCGAGCAGCTTCACCGGAAGTGAGGGGTCGAGGCTCATGGCCAGCACCAAAGGGAACACGTGCGGATTGGGCGTCGCCGCGATGTTGATCGCCCGGGAGGTCGCGGCGCTGGCGAGTCCACCTGCACTGACCGCGGCGCCCGAAGCCAACCCGGTTGCGAGCAAGCTGCGCCGATTGACCGCGGTCCCTGTCAAGAGTGGTCCTGATGATCGGATGGAGGACATCGGCGTTCCTATCTCTCTGCTCATTTGAGGGCGTCCGCAGACCCAGGGGTGTCTTGACCTCTATATAATATTCCTCTAATTTAGGCAAACCTAATATAAATAGGCTTGGCATTGAGAAACCCAGATTCGGACGTATCGGAATTTGAAGCCCACGCCGCAGAGGCTGCCCAGCTCCTGAAGGTTCTGGGCAACCCGCACCGGCTGTTGGTGCTCTGTCACCTCGTCGCCTTCGGCGAGATGCCGGTGAGCGCGCTCATCGAGCGGGTCGGACTGAGCCAGTCAGCGCTGTCGCAGCATTTGGCGAAGCTGCGCCAGGATGGATTGGTCACCTACCGGCGCGAGTCTCAGACGCTCCACTACCGGATCTGCGACGCGCGCGCCCAGCGGATCTTGTCGCTGCTGAAGGACATCTTTTGCCCGACCTTGGGCGCCTGACCTCACGAGGAAACCGCGACGATGAGCTACTACTTCGCCAGGACCATCGAAGCCTCGTTCGCCGACGCCGTCGCACGAACCCGCGAGGCGCTGCAGGCCGAAGGCTTCGGCGTCATCACCGAGATAGACGTCCAGAAGACCCTGAAGACCAAGATCGATGTGGACTTCCGCCGCTATCTCATCCTGGGCGCATGCAACCCGGCGATGGCCCACCAGGCGCTGCAGATCGAGGACAAGGTGGGCACGATGCTG
>JAYUBD010000262.1:0-1878 GCA_043740995.1 Caulobacteraceae bacterium
CGGTTCTGCGACGCCTTGCTTGAGCTCGCCGCGGCCGTGAAGGCGGGCGATGTTGATCGCTTCAAGGCGGCGCCGATCCACGCCCCGCTGCGCCGCCTCGACGAGACCCTGGCCGCCCGTCGCCCGCGTCTGCGTTGGACCCCGGAGGTCGCCGCCGCCTGAACACAGGCCCCGAGGATCGACCGACGCCGCCGCCTCTATGGTGAAATTGCCACGGCGGCGGCGATCAGGCCGGGGGATTGAGAATTTGTTTGGCCAGGCGCCTGTCGCTCGCTGATTTTCGGGCCATATGGGACTAACGTCGCCCACCGCCCCCGCCCCGTTCGCGCCGTCAGAAGTCTCCGCGCATGTCCGCCGTCATCCTTCGCTCGTCCGTCATCCTCCGCGCCCGGCGATCGTTTTGGCGGCGCGTGGCGCGTGGGGCCTTCCTGACTCTGGGGTGGGCGCTGCTGGTGATCGCGCTGCCCTTCGCGCTGCTGCCCGGCCATGTCGGCGTTCCGATCCTGTTCGTCGGCCTGATCATCGTGCTGCGGTCATCAATGGGTGCGCGCCGGCGGTTCATCGGCCTGCAGCGGCGCCATCCCAAATGGCTGTTCCCGATTCGACGCCTGCTTCGCCGGGAGCCGGAGGTGTTTCCGGTGGCCTGGCAACAAATCCTGCGCGCCGAGCGGTTTCTGCTGCCTCGCAAATGGCGGCCGGCCCGGGCGTTACGACGGCGGTTCTTTGTACGTCGACGGCGATGACGCCGGCCCGCCGGTCAATTCCGCAGACCCAACCCTGGCTTGGCGACGAGGAGGCCGCCGGCGCCGCGCGGGCGATCGCCGCCAATTGGATCAGCGAAGGCGAAAACTGCGCGGCCTTCTCGCAACGCCTGCTGGATTTGATCGGGGCGCCGTATGGCGTCTTCGCACCCAACGGCACCCTGGCCCTGGCGCTGGCCTTGATGGCGCTGGGCATTGGCGACGGCGACGAGGTGCTGATCCCGGACATCACCTTTATCGGCACGGCCAATGCGGCGATCCTCGCGGGGGCGACGCCGATCTTTGTCGATGTCGATCCCGAAGCCTTTCAGATCGATCTGCAACCGGCCGAGCGCCTGGTCACCGCCAGAACCCGCGCCATCATGCCGGTGCATCTGTACGGCGCCGCCTGCGATATGACCGCCGTCCAGGCCTTTGCCGCCCGGCACGGCCTGAAGATCATCGAGGACGCGGCCCAGGGCATCGGCGTCCTGAACAAAGGCCGCCATGTCGGTTCGTTCGGCGATGCCGGTTGTTTCTCGTTCTTCGCCGACAAGACCATCACCACCGGGGAAGGCGGTTTCGTGGTCTGCCGCGATGCCGCCGTGCACGAGACATTGCGCTATCTGCGTAACCAGGGTCGCCTGAGCTCAGGGTCATTCGTTCATCCGATGATCGGCTACAATTTCCGCATCACCGATATCCAGGCGGCCATCGGCCTGGCGCAGATTTCCAGGCTCGATACCATCATCGCCCGCAAGCGGGCGATCCATGCCTGGTACAAGGAAGATCTCGCCCACCTGGGCGGCGTGCGGATTCTGGGACCATGCGCCGGGGACAGTTATGTGCCGTTTCGGTGCGTGCTGATGGCTCCCAACGCCCAGGCGCTGATGGCGCATCTCGAAGCGGGCGGCGTGCAATCGCGCGGCGTCTTTCATCCGATGCATCGCCAGCCCTGCTTCGCCAGCCACTTCGCCGGCCGGTCGCCCGCGCCTTCCCTCTTGGACGATGATTATCCCAACGCCGTGCGGGCTTCCGAGCACGGACTGTGCCTGCCGGTCTTCCCGACCCTGCGGCGGGACGATGTCGCCTATATCGCCGGCCTGATCACGGGGTTTTATGGGGCCGGGGGTGTCGG
>JAYUBD010000263.1:0-1877 GCA_043740995.1 Caulobacteraceae bacterium
CGATGAGGCCGGGGCCGGCCGCTTCCCCGGCACGACGGTCTCCGCCGGCGGCGCCTATCAGCGCGGCGCGAGCCAGGCGGCGGCGCGGCTGGGTCCGAGCACTCTGTTTTCGGCGGGCCTGACCGCCGCCTATCAGGTCGATCTGTTCGGGCGGATCAGCCGCGCCATCCAGGCCGCCGCCGCCAACGCCCAGGCGAGTCTCGCCGCCGAGGACGTCGTGCGCGTCACCGTGGCGGCGCGGACCGCCTCGGCCTATGCCAATGTCTGCGGTTATGGCGAACAACTGGCCGTGGCCCGCCGATCCGTCGCCTTGGTGCAACAGGCCTACGACCTCACCGTCGCGCAGAGAGACGCCGGCGCGCTGTCGGATTTTGACGTTGACCGGGAATCGGTGATTTTGCAGCAGGCCAGGGCGGCGGTCCCGCCGCTGGCCGGCCAACGCCGCGCCGCGCTGTTCACACTGGCGGCCCTGGTCGGCCGCCCGCCGGCCGAGATCCCGGGCGCCGCCGCCGGCTGCGAGACGCCCCCTAGACTGGATCAGGCCATACCGGTGGGCGATGGGGCGGCCTTGTTGCGCCGCAGACCGGATGTGCGTCAGGCGGAACGGCTGTTCGCCGCCGCCACCGCCAGGATCGGCGTCGCGACCGCCGACCTCTACCCGACCATCACCCTGGGGGGCGGGGTCAGCAATGCGGCGTCGAGCCTGGCGGGCCTGGGCGCCGGCGCCACCGGCGCCTTCAGCCTCGGCCCGCTGCTCAGCTGGTCGTTTCCCAATGTCCTGGTCGCCCGCGCGCATGTCAAACAAGCCGGCGCCCAGGCCGACGGCGCCCTGGCCGGCTTTGACAAGACGGTGCTGGAGGCGCTGCGGGATGTCGAACAGGCCCTGGCCATCTACGGATCGGAACTCGACCATCATGCCGCGCTGGCCGCGGCGCGCGACAGCGCCGACGCCGCCCTGCGTCTGGCCGACCTGCAATATCAGGCGGGCGTGCTCAACTTCCTCGACCTGATCACCGCGCAATCGAGCGTCGTTTCGGCCAGTCAGGCCCTGGCGCTGTCGGATCAGGTTATTTCCACCGACCAGGTCGCGGTCTTTCAGGCGCTGGGTGGCGGATGGGAGCACGCGCCCCCGGTGAAGACCACGCCGCCGCCGCACGGCTCTTGACCTCGGCCCCATCCCTGGCCACCACTCGACGGTGACCTTCCCAGCAATATCGGACCGATCATGAAGCGCGCCGCCATCGTCTCTCCCCTTCGCACCCCGGTGGGCAAGTTCCTGGGCGGGCTGTCCAGCATCACCGCCGGTGATCTTGGCGCGGTGATCCTCAAGGCGCTCGTCGCGCGCACCGGCATCGACCCGGAAGCCATCGACGATGTGGTGTTCGCCCAGGGATACGGCAACGGCGAGGCGCCGTGCATCGCCAGGTGGTCGGCCCTGGCGGCCGGCCTGCCGATCAGCGTGCCCGGCTACCAACTTGACCGGCGCTGCGGCAGCGGCCTGCAGGCCGTGATTGACGCGGCGATGATGGTGCAAACCGGCGCGGCCGACGTGGTGGTGGCCGGCGGCGTCGAGAGCTTGAGCAACGCGGAATATTATACCACCGACATGCGCGGCGGCGCGCGCGCCGGTTCAGTCACCCTGCACGACCGTCTGGCCCGGGGCCGAATGATGAGTCAGCCGATCGAACGCTTCGGGGTGATCAGCGGCATGATCGAAACCGCCGACAATCTGGCGCGGGACTATCAGATCTCCCGCGAGGCCTGCGATGAATACGCCGCCGCCAGCCATCACCGCGCGGCGGCCGCCTGGGCGGCGGGCAAGTTCGACGATGAGCTTGTGCCGGTCGCCGTGCCGCAGAAACGCGGTGATCCGATCA